>JAOTYK010000017.1 GCA_029861955.1 Acidobacteriota bacterium | reverse complement strand
GACACCGTGCAGCGACAGCCAGGCGCCCGACGGTGGCTGGTCCCACACGGCCGGTACCGATTGCGACGACGAGAACGCGGGTAAATACCCAGGCAACACCGAGACCGTGGCCGACAGTATCGATCAGGACTGCGACACATTTGACGATTGCTATCAGGACACCGATACCGATACCTACGGCAGCACGACGGTGATCACCGGTGACGATCTCAACTGCAACAACACCTCAGGCGAAGCCGACGACAGTACCGATTGCGACGACGGCGACAGTGCCGAATTCCCCGGCCAGGTCTGGTACGCCGATTGCGACAACGACGGGTCGCACCGTTCGACATCCGTGGCGGCCTGCGATCTGGCTGCAGCGAATGGGCTGACACCGTGCAGCGACAGCCAGGCTCCCGACGGTGGCTGGTCCCACACGGCCGGTACCGATTGCGACGACGAGAACGCGGGTAAGTACCCCGGCAACACCGAGACCGTGGCCGACGGTATCGATCAGGACTGCGACACATTTGACGATTGCTATCAGGACACCGATACCGATACCTACGGCAGCAGCACGGTGATAACCGGTGACGATCTCAACTGCAACAACACCTCAGGCGAAGCCGACGACAACACCGACTGTGACGATTCGTCCGCGACCACCTTTGTCGGCGCCGCACCGGACGACAATGCAAGCGCGTGTATGAAGGACGACGACGACGACGAGTATGGCGACGAGAATCCCCCTGACGGCGTCACAGCCGGCAATGACTGCGACGACGACGAGCCAGAGGCGAACCCCGGAGAAACGGAAGTGTGTGACGGTATCGACAATAACTGCGATGGCACCACCGACGAGGGTTGCTGACAATCCGCTGATCGTAGCCGAGTCGAAGACCATCAACAGCTGCCGCCTCGACGGGTCCGGACACCGATTCTCTTCAAACATCTGGAAATACTCAGGTGTATCGCTAATGCATCGAACCGGGGCGGGCTTGTTATTTCAGGGAACCTGCTCTTTCAGAAGCGGAGGCGGAAGGCCGTTTCGAGCACCGGCGTTCCGTTGTGCGAACAGTGAATCTCGCGAACCAACGATGTCGGTGGTCTGCTCGCAAATGATGAAATACGCAAGGATTTCCGCTTCAAGGGACCCCTATCGTCGTCTTACCCGTCTTGTGCCCGAGACGTTCTCAGAGTACTAGAAGAGCACTGACTCCATCGACAGATTACGAGCCTGCCGCGTCGCGGTGCTGGCGCGGCCACTCTACTGGGGGGCTGATGCCATGGCACAGAATATCCGCACATCGATCGTTCGGTCTCGCCCCGTGTTGCTCGCAGTCCTGTTGTTGTGGCTGGCGAGCCCCCTGGCCGCGGCACAACCCGACACGCCGACCGTCGTCATGCCGGCGGACGGGGCGTCCGGCGTCTCGACCTCACCCACGCTCTCGGTCGATGTGACCGATCCCGACGGCGACTCGATGGATGTTTCGTTCTACGGCCGCGGCGCCGGCATCGGAGAGAACTTCACGATCGTCGTACTGCCGGACACCCAGAACTACGCCGATCACAACCAGACCAATCAGGCGATCTTCAGTGCCCAGACACAGTGGATCGTGGACAACAAGGATGCGATGAACATCGTCTTCGTCACCCAGGTAGGCGATTGCGTCCAGTTCGGCAGCGACTTCCCCAGCGAATGGGTGACGGCGGACGCGGCGTTCAGCCTGCTCGAGGATCCCGTTACGACGATGCTACCGGAAGGGATCCCGTATGGTGTCGCCGTGGGCAACCACGACCAGAGCCCTATCGGCGGTGCGCGTGTCGGCATGGACGAGGGCGCCACGACCACCCAGTACAACTCAACCTTCGGGGTGAGCCGCTTCCTCGGCCGCGGCTACTACGGCGGCCACTTCGATTTCGGCAACCCCGCGCTCTATTCCAACAACAACGACAACCACTATCAGATCTTCAGTGCAGGCGGGATGGACTTCATCGTCATCCATCTCGAGTACGACCTGGAAGACGGCGCCACCCGCGCGGCGGCTCTGGCCTGGGCGGACAGTCTCCTTCAGACTCACAGCGACAAGCGCGCCATCGTGGTTAGCCACTACATCACCGGGATCCATCCGGGCTACATCGCGCCCAATCCCGATCTGCAGAGCTTCGGCCCGCAGGGACAGGCGATCTACGACGCATTGAAGGGCAACCCCAATTTGTTCCTCATGCTCTCCGGCCACGTGTCCGGTGTCGGTCGCCGGGTCGATACGTTTGGCGGCAACGTCGTCCACTCCGTACTTCAGAACTACCAGCTCGAACCCAACGGTGGAAACGGTTGGCTCAGGATCTTCGAGTTCGTCCCGTCCGCGGACGAGATTCGCGTCAGCAGCTACTCGCCGACCCTCGACCAGTTGTGGACCGTCAACGGCGCCGAAGCCTGGCGGGCCGTTGCGGAAAACGAGTTCACGCTGCCGTACGAGATGAACGGACTCGAGTTGATCGGATCGGTGAGTGGGATCCCCAACGGCGGAAACGCGAATCTGGTCTGGCCGGCACTCGCGTCTGCCGCGGACTACGAGTGGTTCGCCGAGGCCTTCGACGGGGTCACGGCCACTACGGGTCCGCTTTCTACGTTCACCACCGCCTGTGCGGCGAACGTGGATTGCGACGACGGCAACGCCTGCACATCCAACGCCTGTAATCTGACGACGGGAGCGTGCGAGAGTAGTGACCTATCGATCCCGTGCGACGACGGGGATATCTGCACCCAGGACGACAGCTGCGGCGCGGGAGTCTGCTCCGGGGCGCCGGTGCTCGAGTGCTGCGTGCTGGACGCGGACTGTGACGACAGCTCCGCTTGCACGACCGATAGTTGTGCGTCGAATACTTGCAGCAATATGGCGCTCCCAGATTGCTGCGAACTCGATGTGGACTGCGACGACGCTAATCCATGCACCACGGACACCTGTGACGGGAATGACGCCGCCCTCTCATTCGACGGACTCGACGACTCGGTCGACCTCGGCAACGACCTCTCGATCACCGCGTTCGGTTTCACGAGCCTGACCGTGGAGGGTTGGTTCAACGGCGACATGGTGACCGAGAACTTCAAGGGGCTGTTCCACATCGGTCGTCGGGGACCCAACGCGCAGTTCGCGGTCTACCTGATGGTGGGGAATCTGATCGCGCTCGGCGTAGAAGACACCCTCGGGAACCCCGTGGACACGGCGCCTGCGGCATTCACGATGGGGCAGTGGAACCACTTCGCCGCGGTTCTGGATCGCGGCACAGGCCAGATACGCCTGTACCTGAACGGGAACCTCGTGGGGAGCGCGAACCTGCCGGGCGGTTTCGGTGCGATAGACGCCGGCACCGACAGCACGGTCTTCGGCGCACTGAGAGGGAGTACCGGCGCACTGGGAACATTCTACGATGGATCCCTCGACGAGATCCGACTCTGGAACAGCGTGCGCACCCAGCAGAATATCCAGGACAACCTGAACCTGCAGCTCTTCTCGGCCGCCGGGTTGATCGGACGTTGGGGGATGAACGAAGGTGCCCCCAGCCCGACGATCGCCGACTCCGTGGGAGGCAACGTCGGAACACTCGATGGTCCGGCCTGGATCGGCGCCGATCTGGCTCCGCTCGGTGCATCCGAATGCAGTTTCGTGCCCATCCCGGCGTGTACGCTCGACTGCCTATCGGACACGGACTGCGAGGACCTGAACGACTGCACCGATGACGTCTGCAATCTCACGACCGAACTCTGTGAGTTCACCGACAACACCGCCGCGTGCGACGACGGAAACGTCTGCACACAGACTGATACTTGTAGCGCGGGAGTCTGCTCGGGGCCACCGATACCCGATTGCTGCGTGCTGGATGCAGATTGCGATGACAGCTCGGTGTGCACGATCGACAGCTGTGTGTCGAATACGTGTAGCAATGCGCCGCTCCCGGACTGCTGTGAAGCCGACGTCGCCTGCGACGACGGCGATCCATGCACCAGCGATAGCTGCGCGGACAATTTCGCCGCACTGTCTTTCGACGGCGTCGACGACTCCGTCGAGTTCGGCAACGATGCTTCAATCGTCAGTTTCGGCGCCGGCAACCTGACCGTCGAGGGCTGGTTCAATCCGGGCGACAACAGCAGCGGCTTCCCGGGCATCTTTCACATCGGACGCAAGGGCGCCAATTCACAACTGGCGGTGTTCTTCCTCAGCGGTCCGCTGGCGGTCGGTGTCGAGGATACTTCCGCCCGTGCGCTGGATGTCCCATCGGCGATCGCGTTCAATGCAGGCCAGTGGAATCACTTCGCCGCCGTTGTCGACCGCAGTCTGGGCGAATTGCGGCTGTATTTGAACGGCACCCTGGCGGGCAGCGCCGCGTTACCGGCAGGCTTCGACAACATCGAGGGTGGAACGGAAAACGTCGCGATCGGCAGCCTGCGCTCGAGCGGCGGCGTGCTGGATTCGTTCTACACCGGCGCGCTGGACGAGATCCGGCTGTGGGGTGTCGTACGAAGCTTGCAGGAGATCCAGGACGGAATGGACCTGCAGATCAGCACGGCTCCCGGCCTGATCGCCCGCTGGGGGCTGAACGAGGGGCCACCTAGCACGACGACCGCCGACTCGGTGGACGGCAACGACGGGACTCTCAACGGCGCGACGTGGATCACGTCGGGGTTGCCGGGCCCGTTGCTGGGTGGCTGCGCGTTCGATCCCATCCCGGGCTGCGGTGGTTGCACGCTGGATCCCGAGTGCGACGACGGCGATCCCTGCACCGACGATGCCTGCCTGCCGGTCAATGCGGCAGCCCTGTCATTCGACGGTACGGACGACACCGTCGAGTTCGGCAGCGACGCCTCGATCACCAGCTTCGGCACCGGCAGTCTGACGGTGGAGGGCTGGTTCGATCCCGGCGACAACAGCAGCGGCTTCCCCGGCATCTTCCACATCGGAAAACGCGGTGCCAATTCACAGGTGGCGGTGTTCTACTTCGATGGTCCGCTGGCGTTCGGTGTCGAGGACACCACGGCAAAGACGCTGGACATCATGTCGTCGATTGCGGTCAACGCGGGCCAGTGGAATCACTTCGCCGCCGTCGTCGATCGCAACCTGGACCAACTGCGGCTGTACCTGAACGGCGCCCTGGCGGCCAGCGGCCCGTTGCCGGCGGGGTTCGCGGGCATCGAGGGCGGGACGGAGAACGTCGCCATCGGCGCCCTGAGATCGGGGGCAGGTGTGCTGGATACGTTCTACACCGGCGCGCTGGACGAGATCAGATTGTGGGGTGTGGCGCGCAGTCAGCAGGAGATTCAAGACGACATGCATCTCGAGGTCACGTCGGCTCCGGGCCTGATCGCCCGTTGGGGTCTCAACGAAGGCTCCCCGAGTACGACGACGGCCGACTCCGTCGGCATGAACGACGGGACGCTCAACGGAGCGGCCTGGATCGCAAGTGGACTGGTCGATCTCTCGGGTGCCTGTGTGAATACGCCGATACCGGACTGTCTCGGTTGTACGACCGACAACGACTGTGCCGATTCGGATCTGTGTACGATCGACAGCTGCGACCCCGGGACCGGTACGTGTGGCTACCTGCCGGACACCCAGCCGGGTTGCGGCGTCTGTGCATCCGACGGCGAGTGTGACGACGGCGATCCCTGTACCGACGAGACCTGTTCCAGTCTCGACACTGCGGCCCTGTCGTTCGACGGTACGAACGACACCGTTGAGTTCGGCAACGACGCCTCGATCACCAGCTTCGGCACCGGTAGTCTGACGGTGGAGGGCTGGTTCGATCCCGGCGACAACAGTAGTGGCTTCCCGGGCATCTTCCACATCGGAAGACGTGGTGCCAATTCACAGGTGGCGGTGTTCTACTTCAACGGACCGCTGGCGTTCGGTGTCGAGGACACGACGGCGAATGCGCTGGACATCACCTCGGCGATCGCGGTCAACGCGGGCCAGTGGAATCACTTCGCCGCCGTCCTCGATCGCAACCTGGATGAACTGCGGCTGTACCTGAACGGCGCCCTGGCGGCCAGCAGCGCACTGCCGGCGGGATTCGCGGGCATCGAGGGTGGAACGGACAACGTCGCTATCGGCGCCCTTAGAAACGGGACCACCGGTGTGCTGGATACGTTCTACACCGGCGCGCTGGACGAGATCAGATTGTGGGGTGTGGCACGTACTCAGCAGGAGATTCAGGACGACATGAATCTCGAGGTCACGTCGGCCCCGGGCCTTATCGCCCGTTGGGGTCTCAACGAAGGTTCCCCGAGTTCGACGACGGCCGACTCCGTCGGCATGAACGACGGGACGCTCAACGGAGCGACCTGGATTGCCGGCGGGCTGGCCCCGCTGGGCCAGTGCAGCATCACAGCGGTGCCCGGCTGTATTCCCTGTAGCTCCGATCCGGAGTGCACGGATAGCAATCCCTGCACCCTGAACAGTTGCGACCTCGCCACGAACCGCTGCCTGACTCTGTTCGAGCCGATGGGCGCCGCTTGCGCCGACGGCGATCTGTGTAACGGTGACGAGCAGTGCGACGGTGCGGGGGCTTGCTTTGCCGGCGACCCACCGGATTGCGATGACGGTGTCCTCTGCACCGTTGACGGCTGCGATGCGACGCTGGGATGCGTTCAGACTCCCGATGACCTCTTGTGCGACGACGGCGATCCGTGTACCGACGATGCGTGCGACGTCGGCGGCTCGCAGTGCGTCCATACTCCGGTTCCCGATTGCGTCGCGTGTGGTGGAGACTTTCTGCCGCTCCAGGACTTCAACACGGTGCCGGGCGACGAGCCGGCCGACTGGTTCGATTCGGGCGCGGGAAACGTGCTGACGCTCGACGACAACTTCGACGTGCAGAACGTCGGCGGCGAACTGGCGCTGGGCACGACCTCTGCTCTGGTCAACATCCACTCGCACTACATCACCGCCGAAAGCGCGAACTGGGCCGACTACACGCTCTCGACTCGGGGCCTGGTGACCAGTTCCAACGCCGGCTGGGGCGTGACGGTGCTCTCCGACTTTCCGAATAGCGACACCTACTACCGGCTGAGGATGGGTTCGTTCCGACGAACGCTTCACCTGAGTCCCCATGGGACGTTCCCCGACTGCGGCGGCAACGATGTCGGCGACACCGGGTTCGAGCCCGTCGTCGGTGAGTGGTTCCGGGTCAAGGTTCAGGTCGAAGACGACGGCGCGAACACGTTCATCAGGGCGAAGGCCTGGCCGGACGACGGCACGGCCGAGCCGGCGAACTGGCAGACGGAGTGCATCGACAGCGATCCGTCAACCCGTAGGACCCGCGGCACGGTGGGCCTCTGGAGCATGAGTTCCGGTGGCCACTACTGGGACGACGTGCAGGTCGTGAGCAACACCGGCGCCGGTAGCTCTTGCGACGACGGCGACGCCTGCAACGGCCTGGAAACCTGCCAGGCCGGGTTCTGTGCAAACGGGACGCCGCCGATCTGCGACGACGGCGACCCGTGTAACGGTGTCGAGACCTGCGACCCGGCCAGCGGTTGCCAGGGCGGCATGGCCCTCGACTGTGATGACGGCAATCCCTGCACCACCGACAGTTGTAACCCGGCCGGGGGATGTATCAACGACCCGCTCGCCGCGGGGAGTCCGTGTGGCGACGGAAACGCCTGCAACGGAGACGAGACCTGTGACGACTTCGCGGTCTGCCAGGACGGTGTCGCACCGATCTGCGATGACGGAACCGTCTGCAACGGCCTGGAGAGTTGCGATCCGATCGACGGCTGCCAGAGCGGTGTTCCGCTGGTCTGCACCGACGCGAACGTGTGCAACGGTCTGGAGACCTGCGATCCGATCGACGGCTGCCAGCCCGGTACGCTCCTGGTCTGCGACGACGGAAACGACTGCAACGGTCTGGAAACCTGCGACGCGATGAACGGTTGCGAGCTCGGATCGCCGATCGATTGCGACGACGGCGACCCGTGTACCGCGGACAGCTGCGTGGTAGCCACCGGAGCCTGTCTGAACGACCCGATCCCCGCCTGCGAGCCCGACGCTCGGGTCGTGCCGATCGTGAGTCTGGTCGATCCCGCGACGACTCCGGAGACAACCGTTCCGATCGCCGGCGCCCCGCCATCGGAGGCCTTCGTCCCGGCGGGACAAGACTTCTGGGTCGAGGTCTGGGCCACGGACAGCGGAGTCCTCAACACCGGCCTGGTCGCGGTCTACGTGGACGTCGTTTCCTGCGGAGACCCGGTCGCAATGGACGTGGGTCATGGATCCGTCTTCAATGTACTCAGCAGCGGGACGATCGGTGCCGGGCTCGTCGACGACTTCGGCGGTTCCGCCGTCGCCGACGGCGATCCGTCCAACGACGGGATCGAACCGGACTGGGTGCGAATCGGCTGGATCCGCCATCAGGCCGATGCGAGCCTGCTGAATTGTGAGATCCGCGTTCAGGCAAGCGGTCTCGAACCGCAGCTGTCGGCACTCGGGCGCGGCCTCGTACCCTGGAGCGACGTCCAGCTTGGCTCGACGATCGTCTCCGCGGGACAGTCCGTGCCGTCCGTCGACTACGATCTCGACGGCGACGGAGTGATCGGGCCCGGCGATCTCGCACTGTTCTACGTCTCCTTCGGGATGACGGTGCCACCCGGTGACGTGGCCCATGATTTCGACTGCGACGGGACCGTCGGGCCGGTCGATCTGGCCTGGTTCCAGTCGGGCTGGATGAAACCGGTCGGCGATCCGACCCTTCAGTACTCGCCGGAGTGCCCGTAGGGTTCTGATGTCTGCTATGAAGGGTCGTCCGGACCGCGACCCAAAGGAGCCCGTCCAATCAGACGGCGAGTGCCGTTCGGCAGGCCTATCCGAACCTACCGGCGGATGTGGTCTTCGAGAACGAGCGACTCGTCAACTCCGAAGACCCAATTCAAAGTCTGTCTCCTCAGGTTCTTGAACCCCCAGAATCAGCATCCGTCTGACCTACCGTGGGGATGATCGGCGTATATTGACGCATAAGCACGGCTCACTCGGCGTCCGTTGCCCCCAACGGGGGGAAGCCGCGCGCCGAACAACGGAGGACAAGCTATGTGGGGAAGAATCGGTTTCTTGGCGTCTTGTTCCGCGATGGCACTGGTTGTCACGGTCTCTACAAGCGTGGCTCAGGGTCCGGCGCAGGGCGGATGCGGCGAGACCGTCAACGCGCAAGGTGAAACGGAGACTTCGATCCAGTTATGCATGGGCGGGCTGCTCGACGAGCAGGAGATCATGATCGACGCGCTCGAAACGATGGAAGTTGAAATGCGGGCGATCCACGCGCAACTGGTGCGTGGGAAGCTCATGATCCCAGGCCAGCTCAGGCTCATGCGGAACGACACGGAAGACATCCAGATGCTGCGGGACCAACTCGATCGCGGTCGGCAGGACAACCTTGCTGTCGAGGACGCGGATTATGACGGTGCGTTCGAGATGGCGGACCAGAAGAAGGGCAAGGACTGTAAGTTCTCGGACCGGGTCTTCTTCGAATCCCTGGAAGAAGGAGAGTTTCCACCAGGGCTCAAGCCATTCTCGGGAAACTCGTTCGATATGAAGTTCGGAGACGGCAAGTGCAACGTGTTCAAGGCGCGGATCGACGACCCTAATGGGCCGGATGACAACGAGATGGTCCGCGTCAACGAACGAACCGAGAACATGTGCGAGCGAGTTTGCGAGGACCGGATGGGTAACGGCAGTGCTTCCGGATTCGCCGCACCTCCTCGACCGAGGAAAGAAGAGAGAAAAGAGCGGGCCGTGTTCGCAATGAACGACAACATCGACGCGGCGGTCCGGGCGAACGAGCAGCTGAAAACCGGGGTCGCGAGGATGTCCTTGGTAAAGCGCCAGCTCACCAGGTTTGCCTCCCGCAAAGCGAGCGGCGACGAGGATAGCTGCGAACCCTTCGACGCGGCCAGGATCCTGGACGAGTTGGCCTCGGTGGTCGGCCTCGCGAAAAACGCCGTCGGCATCGTGACCGCCTCTCTGGAACTGGTGAAGGAATCGGTGCGACCCGCTACCAAGCAAGACGCCGTGGGCGCGAACGCGTCGGTGGCGGAGACTGGGATCTCCGTGCCGGTCGGGATCTCGAAGCTCATCGAGCAGGCGATCGGGTTCGATGAACAGCTACTCAAGGTAGCTGCGCTGATCGCGGGACGCGTCCAGGACGTCGCTCAGGCCCTGTGCGTGCAGCGGGTGGACACCGGGGTGGCGGACCTGCAGGTTAAGGCGGGCGAGACGTCGGCGATGCTCGAGGCGCTCGACACCAAGGTCGATAACCTGAGTGCCCGCCTGGACGAGGCGATCCTGCTTCTGCTGACACCTCACGGACAACGGCCTGGTTTTCCGAACAATTGACGCACCTGAGAAATTGACAACCGATTCGGCCCGCCGCCTCTTGAGGTGACGGGCCGTTTTGGGCGCGGCCCTGAGTCTCCAGCGGGTCGGCGCCTGCAGCATGCTCCGATACGCCCAACGTACGCGATCTGCTCCCGTAATGCGTGAGGTGGTCGACTATACTGCGTGCGTGCCCCGAGTCGATCCCGCCGAGTACCTGTCGTTGACCTTGCAAGTGGCCCCGTTCGTTCGGGGTTTTCCCCTCCACGACGTGTGGCTCGTCGAGCTGCAGGGCTCTTCCGGTTGCACGTTGCAGGATCTGCGGAATCTCATGACGGCGGAGGGTCGTCGTTCCCTGCCTCTGCCGGTTCGAGGCCTGTTTTTTCTCCGATCCCTTCTCGGTAGGATCTTCCGGCTCGATTCAAAGCCCGACAAAGAGCTCGAGCGAACCTTGATCGAAGGGGTCCCGGCAGAGTTGGCCGGTGCGTCGCTGCTGCCTCCCGGCACGCCGCAGGGACCGTTTCAAACCTTGTATATTCTGCCCGACGAGGCCGCTTATCAAGCCCTGAACGCGACCGTTCACGCCATCCTGAGCGTCGCGATCGCACGATCCAATTCTGGCCATCGTTTCTTCTGGGCCACCTACGTCAAGCCCGTCGGGCGCATCACGGCGGTTTACATGCGCCTCATCGATCCGTTCCGTCACGGTGTCGTGTACCCGGGGTTAGAGTCGTGGCTGAAGCGCGCCTGGCTGAACAGGGCCAAGTAGACCCCTAGCCCAGGTTTACCGCCAGAATCTGTGCGTTGTCGCGCACATACATCGTCTTGCCGACGATCGTCGGTACGGTCCACGCGACTCTTTTCAATAACTGGGTCTTGCCGAGCACGACCAGTTTTTCGGGTGTCGCGCGGGCGAGGTACAGCACACCGTCCTCGTCCAGGATGATCAGCTTCCCGTCGGCCTCCACGCAGTTGGCGCGGCCAAAGCCTCGTTCGCGCCACCCGATCTCGCCGCTGCGCAGATTGACCGCGGCCATGAACGACGGCCCCATGGTCCCGGTCGATCCGTAGACCCAGTCACCGTCGCGGATCGCCGAGCCGTGGTAAAACTGGATCCTTCGCGAGGACCAAATCTCGTGAACTTCCATCGCTTCACCCTGACGAACCAGGCGTATTCCCCGGGCACCTGCCTGAATGGAAGAGAGAAAGATCGTATCCCCGTCCACGACGATGGGCATGCTGATGTTGTGACCCCACTGGTTGGCGTGGGCGTAGCGCCAGCGCAATGCTCCGGTTTCGGGGTTAACCCCGATCAACTCCTCGGCCATGAAGACGAGGAGCTGAGTCTCACCGGCGATCTCCACGATGCGCGGTGACGAATGGCTGTTCTTGAAGTTGAGAGCCTTCCACTTCGCGGTCCCGGTTTTTCGATCGAACGCAATCAGACCGGCGTTCTCGCCACCGACGCTCACGATGACCGTGTCTTTGTAGGCCACCGGGCTCGACGAGTAGCCGTGGGCCCGGACGTTCCCCCCGAGGTCGCCATCCCATAGCTCGGCGGTCCAGACGACCTCGCCGTCAATTTTGTTCAGCGCGTGCATCCGGCCCGCAACGCCGATGGTGAACAGCATGCCGCCGGAGATCAATGGCGTCGAGCGGGGACCGGCGCCGTATCCATAGACGTGATCCTGCGCGGGGGAGTGCTCGTAGCGCTGCTCCCAGACCGTCTCGCCGGTCTTGGCGTCGAGGCAGACCACAGCCTCCTTGTCGCCCACGCGATACATCGTAAACAGACGGCCGCTCTCGACGAGAATCGCAGAGTAGCCCTCACCCAGATCGCGGCTCCACAGTTGTTCGGGGCCGTCCTCGGGCCAGCTTGTCGCGAGCTTCCCGGCCGGGGCCCTGAAGTCTTGACTCGGACCGCCCCACTGGAGCCATTCGCCGGCCTGCGCCGCGACCGGTGCGAACGCCAGAAGAACCGATACGAGGATGAGCCCGCAAGCTCCGCGCGTGGTCACTCGACCACCGAACAGTCGAGCCATTCGCTGTTGAGACGATTGACGCAGACGGGACGATCGTGACACGGACCTCGCGAAAAGCCGTCATCGATCATCGGGCAGGATTCGCCGTCGAGCGTATCCGCCGTGCAACACGCAACGAAAGCCTGATGCTCGGCCGCATCGACGTTCGTCCCGCACTCTTTCAGCAGGGCGGCCCTGCACGCCGCTTCGTCACTCGCTTCACCTTTCTTCGAGTAGCGGTCGAACACGGATTGCTCTGCGCACTTCTTCCAACCGTCGTACTGGTCCAATTTCAAACCCAGTGACGCGCCGAGCTGTTCCTCGCACCGTTCGACCTGGGCTTCACCGATCTCGGTGAGCAAGTCGAGAGCCGAGCAGTGGACCTTGAACACGTTGTCGCAGTACTTGACCGCATCGGCCGGGGCCATGCGCTGCGTGTCGCCCTGGACGCATTCGAGCGTCGACGCGTAATCGTCTGCGAAATCGAGGCCCAGGTCCTCGATCATCGCCTCGATCCGGTAAGTTGTATCAATCCACTCGAGGCACTCGACCGTTGCTTCGGTGGGTTCGCCGTCCGCGCTGCCCGCGCCTCTCATGATGGCCAGCCGGACGCCGATCGAGACGCCACCGTCCGGGCGCTCACCAAAGGTCAGCGAGAGAGCGACCCTCTCACCCTCGCGCTCGACGGCCAGCGGTACGGTGTCTCCGGGTTGGTGCGCCGCAATGACTTCCTGAAGATCATCCTGCGACGCGATTGTCTTGTCGTCGAGTTCGATCAGGTGGTCGCCATCCTGCAGCCCGGCCGCCTGGGCGGGGCTGCCGGAAACGACGGAATCGACGACGATCGTATCGGCCGCGACAGGGATCGTCGCAAGCAACAGCAGGGCCGCTGCGAGAACTGGTTTCACCATGAAGAATCCTCCTCCTTCGCCTAAGTACCGACAGAGAGCAACTAACGTACCAGTACGCGAAACACCGAAACCGGGTTCTGCGGGCGACGCCCCACCCGAATTGGATCAAAGCCACCTCATTTGCGGCAAAAGGTAAATCCCGCCGGAACTCCGAAGACCCAATTCTAGGCGAAATCTCCAACCGGACAGCACGTTCAACGCCGAGCTCGGGAGCGTGCCGCCGTTTGCCGTTTCGATCGATAGTGCCTCACGATCTCCGGCCAGGCGAGCGGCTACAACGCCCCCTGCAGGGGGGGCAAGGCCTCTGGTAGGAGCGGTCGGGTCTCACATTTCACTTAGACGCTGCTAATGTGACACCAGGATGAACGTTCGCTCCATCGCGGATTGGCTCCAGGAATGGTCGACTCTTTGGCCAACCGAGAACCTCGGTCGTGGGTTGAAGGGCCTGTTGGAGATCGTGCGCATGAAGTTGACGACGCTTGCGGTGATCACCTGGCTAACGGTGACGGCTCTTTCCTGCGCGGTTACCGATGCGGTTCCCCAGGTGCGGTTCACCGACGACTTCGAGGGCGACCTCGTCGGATGGAGGCTTCTCGGCGAGCATGCGATTCGAACCGTGGACTCAGGGGACCCCGTACACGGTCGAGTGCTCGAGCTTCAGCCAGACGGCAAGGTCCTGGCGCTGATCGAAGGCTCCGACCAGTGGGGTGGGCTGTCGTTGGCGGGCGAGATGCTGTTCCCGGACGACGCCGACAACTACCTCGGCTTCGTCTACAACTACACTGAGTCCAACTCGCGATCGGACTTCGGCAGCCTCTACATCAAGGGCAACGGCAGTTACATCCGCGCCAACCCATGGCGCGACGGCAACGTCTCGCGACTGCTCTACGAGGAATACAACACCCCGCTGACAGGAGACAACGCGATTCGGATCGGCGAGTGGCGGACGTTCAGGGCGGAGATCGTCGGCAACGAGATCCACCTGTATGTCGGCGACATGTCCGTTCCCCGGGTCACGTTCGACCTGTACGAGCACGCGTCCGGGCTCGCCGGGTTCGGCCCGCGGATCGTGGGTTACCCGGTCTGGATCGACAACGTGACCGCGACTTCGATCGCGGGCTTCAGTTACACCGGGCCCGCGATCCCCGGCATCGAATACGAGGCGTCGTCGCTGTTGACCGACTGGCAGGTGATCGGGCCGCTCGCCCGTCCCGACGAAGCGTTCGAACGCGCCAACGACGAAGGGCATCCCTGGAAGCCGTTCCGGACCGACGCGCGCGGCGCGGTGGTCACGGGCCGCTTGACCGAGTACGAAGGCGGACGGTCGGTGGCCTACTTTCGAACGACGATCGAGTCGGAGACGCAACGCGACGCGGTGCTCCACATCAGCACGACCGACGAGCTGGCGTTATTCGTGAACGACCGGTTTCAGGGTTTCGTCTACCGCGACGGGTATATCTCCGGCGACAACGACTGGAACGCCTGGCATGACTTCTGGAAAAACCCGGAGCACGAGGGCAGGAAAGTCGGTCTCGAACTACAGCCGGGAGCGAACCGAATCGTGTTCCGCGTGCGCAACGGTCAGTTCGCGTCGGGTGGGTTTTTCGCGAAGCTGGAGTAGCCGGCCGATCCCGGCGTCGATGGCGGCCTGGGCTACCGTCTCGTTGCCAGGCAAGAGTCCCCGGTCTCGACGAATTCTCCGACACGGTACTCAAAACAAGCGTATGTAAGAGAGCGACACTGATCCGACGAGAGGTGACACATGGACGCCCGGAACTCTGCTCTGGCCATCGGCCTCCTCGCGGCGTCGGTCGTGGTGGTTGCGGACGATCCGCTGATCGACCTCCCGCCCGGCTTCCACTATCGCGTCGTCGCCGATGAGAGCACGGTCTATAGCGACGGGACGCCGCGGCCCGGCGATGCCGACGGCATGGGTGCGTTTCCCGGGCCGAACAACACCACGATTCTCGTGGTCAACCACGAGTTGAGCCCCGGCGAGCCGCCGGTCGTCCCGCCGGTCGCGGGGCACTACAATTCAGGCGCCAGCGGCGGAACGTCGATCATGCAGGTCGGGCCGAACCGCAAACTCCTGCAGGCGTGGGTCAGCAGCTCCGGAACCACACGGAACTGCGCCGGCGGCGTGACGCCGTGGGGCACGTGGATCACGGTCGAGGAAAGCCTGTCGCCGATCGGCGGTGTCAGTCACGGATGGGCCTTCGAGGTCGATCCGTATGCCGCGCTGGACGGCGGTACGCCACGCCAGGTTCGTCTCGACGCCCTCGGCCGGTTCTACAAGGAAGCCGCGACGGTCGATCCCGGCAGCCTGGCGGTGTACCAGACCGAGGATCTTGTCGATGGGTTGTTCTATCGTTTCGTGCCCGCTCCAAACACCCGGCCCTGGGGTTTCGGCGCCTATGCGAACGCAGCGGGCCAACTGGAGGCCCTCTACCTGCCGGAGCTCCGCTTTGCCAACGCGGCGCAGCAGGGCGACGTATTCCAACCCGAGTGGGTCGCGGTTCCCGACCCCGACGGATCGCCGACCGCGACGCGCCGTCAGATCTACCTCGACAACGACGGCACCGTTGTCCGTCCGACGGTGTTCTACCGCGGCGAGGGCTCGTGGTGGAGCGACGTCGAGAACGCGGTCTACTTCGACGCGACCGGTGGAGGCGGGAGCGGCCATCGCGGGCAGGTCTGGCGCTACGAGCCTTCAGCCAACCGTCTAACACTCGTCTACGAGAGTCGCAACTCCGGCATCCTCGACATGCCGGACAACCTGCTGGTCCTGCCGTGGGGCGACGTGCTGCTCTGCGAGGACGGCGGCGGCGAGAACTGGCTACGCATCCTGACGATGGACGGCACGATCGTCGACTTCGCGCGCACGACCGTGTCGGAGTTTGCGGGTGCAACCTGGAGTTCGAGCCCGGACACGCTGTACGTCAATCTCCAGGGACCGAGCATCACGCTCGCCATCTGGGGTCCGTGGTCGCGTCTGTTCGATACAGGGGCACGCCGGCGGTCACCTTAGTCGGGAGTGATTATGTGACCCAACCAAACTTCGCCGGAACTCCGAAGACCCAATTCGAGGCGAAATCTCCAACCGGACAGCACGGCGTTCCGCTATCGATCCAGCGACTCGGCGTGTGTGGTCCAGGCCACGAATGTCTGTCCGTGTGGAGGTAGTAACGTAGAGCGGTCAGGTCTCGCATTGCCGCATCGAGTGCTTCCAAAAAGAACCTGATTCGGGTCTCGGTTCCTAGGGACAGTCGACGCTGATCGACCCGTCATTCCACGGCCCGGGCCCGCCGCAACCATCGTCCACCCCGCGAAGCAGGTAGAACCAGCTTTCACCGGGCAGCGGAACCACCGACTCGACATATTCGAGGTCCGTCGGATCGGGATCTTGGTGGGTCCAGCAGACGGCCCCGTTGGGATTCACGACGCTGCCCCGCAGGAGGTCGTAGCGGTCAGCGAACGGCGTGACCGGCCAGACGAACCGTGTCGCGCCTCCTCCCATCGTGTCCGCAAGAAGTCCCGCGGCCTCCGGAGGCGGCCCCGCCGTCGCGTCGAAAGGATCACAGTCGCAAGCGTCCCCGACCCCGTCGCCATCCGCGTCGAACTGTTCCGTGTTGGCCACGAACGGGCAGTTGTCGACATCGCCACAGACGAGGTCGGAATCGATGTCTTCGTCGGCGTCGCAGGGACAGACCTCGCAAGCGTCGCCCATCCCGTCGCCGTCGCAGTCGTCCTGCCCGGGGTTCGGGATCGTCGGACAGTTGTCGTCCCAGTCGCAAACTCCGTCGGCGTCAATATCCGGACAACCACAATTGTTGGTCGGGTCCATCGGGCAGGGATCGCAGGCGTCACCGAGCCCGTCCAGGTCCTGGTCCACCTGGGCCGGGTTGTAGAAGGTCGGACAGTTGTCGACGTCGGCGCACCAACCGTCCGCGTCGATGTCGTTGAGCGGATCGACGGGACACGGGTCGCAGATGTCCCCGAGGAAGTCGCCATCCGTGTCGATCTGGTCCGGGTTGTAAACGGTCGGGCAGTTATCGTTCGCGTCGCAGATTCCGTCCGCGTCCGCGTCGGGGCACGGGTTGCAGTTGTTCGTCGGATCACCGGGGCAGGGGTCGCAAACGTCGCCGATGCCGTCGGCGTCGGTGTCGAGTTGGAGAGGGTTCACGGTGACCGGGCAGTTGTCGACGCTGTCGGGGATGCCGTCGCCGTCGATGTCGCCGCCTGCGTGGAGTGCGGTCGAGACCATGAGTAGCGCCAACGCGCAGAATAGCGTCGAGTGAAGCTTCATTGTTTTGTCTCCCGTGCCTGTCGGGATTTTACCGCGAAGGGGCATTTGGGATAGGGTCTTTTCTTGCCTTACGGATTTGGCTTTCTATAGTTGGATTTTGCTGACCGACAAGACTCTCAGGAGGGGTCAGGCCTAGGGTTTCTTCCACCGATCGTGGAGCCACAGCCAGCTGTGGGGTCGCTCCCGGATGCTCGTTTCGTAGAATTCCTGGATCGTCCTCGTGTCTCGCTCGATGTCCCCGATCATCGGAAGCGGTCCCGAAAAGCGTGCGGTGTGTCGCCCAATGCCTGTACGCCAGTAGCACAGGCCGTAGACCGGTGCGCCGCTTCGCTCAACGGCGACTGCAACCGCGGGGGTCGTCCACGCCGGGCGGCCGAAGAACTCGATGGGGATCCCACGCTTGTAACGCTGATCCAGCAGGAACGTCACGATGCGCCCGTTGCCGAGGGCGTCAAGGATCGCGTCGAAGGAACCTCTCGGCGGCAGCAGTTCCATCCCGAAGGCCAGCCGAATCTGCTCGACCAGATCCGCGGCGGCCTTCACGCCCGGCGTCTTGACGACCACGGTGGCGGGCAGCGACAACTGGCGGCAGACCATCGGACCCAGAAGGTCCCAGGATCCGAAGTGGCCTCCGATGAGTATCGCGCCCGCGCCGCTCTCGACCTGGCGCCGGATCGGTTCGCAGTTCTCGAGGGTCAAGTCAACGCACGGCTTTCGCGACTCTCGAAAGAGTTCGAGGTATCCCATGACCAGCTCGGCGGCCATCCGGCGCAGGTTGGGCCCCGGGGGAAGCTCGGGAAAAACCTGGCGGAAGCCGGAAATGGCGACGGACTTGCGGATGGGCAGGACCGTCCACCAGAGCCAGGCGAGGCCCCACGAGAACCACCACCCGAGTCGAAGGGGAGTCCGGGCAAACACCCAGACGAACATGATCAGTACCGTGGTCATCTCGACAGCTCGTACGGCATCCCGGTGCATTCGGACACGCAATGGCTGCCGATGGTAGCTCTTCTCACTGGTGAGAGGTTGAAGAATGCAGCCAGGGCATCTCCCCATGACGAGTGATCGGGTGTACTGGCTAGATTTCCAAGGACTCAGGAGTCGGCTGCGACGGTCTCGACGATGCTCGGTGCGGGGTTTAGGTCGATCAGCTGGCGCTCGAGCAACTGTTTGAATGCGGCCAACACCTCGACGGGGCGCAAGGGGACGACCCACATGATCGACTTGATGTTCTTGATTCCGTCTATCCGTTCCAGCAGGTGAGATTCGGCATGGCTCAGGCCTTCCGTTGCGAGCTCTTCCAGGGGTCGACGCAGCCGGGGTACGTCTTCCGGTTGCAAGCCTTCCTCGTAGGTCTGGACAACGAACTGGGCCTCGGCGTCGCCGAGGATGCGCTTGATCGTGGCGTCGTTGGGGTTGGCTTCGGCAAGCTGACCCAGAAGCTCGACAGCTTCAAGCGCTTTCCCCTGTTCCAGTAGCTCGCCGGCGCGTGCAAGAGCCGGCTCCTGATCGATCAGTACCGGCGGCACCGACTTGCCGTGGCCGATGCGCACGCAGTCGCTCTCATGTAAAGCGTGTAGCAGTTTGTAGGCGGCATATTCCGAGGTGTGCGCCAGCAGCACGATCTCGCCCAGAGTTCGCCGGCCGTCGATCGCGTCGTACAGCTTGTCCATCATCGGCTTTGCCAGTTCGTCCGACTCCGGCAGCTGCTCGGTGCGTTCGAGAATGATCTCCGGCGACGTGAAGACGGCGCGCATGCGCGTCATCTCGTCGAGCCGGCGCATGCCGTCGAGCAGGACCTCCTGTACATTGAGGTCGACCTCGATGCGGCCCTCTGGCGCGGTGACGTCGGGCGTGAACTCGAACGAAGCATCTTCCCAGTCGAAGAGCCCGTGGATCGTCTCCATCGCCTTCTCCTCGACGATTTCCTTCATGCGACCTTCGGTGGCCACGCCCATCTCGATCAGGATGAGCCCGAGACTCTTGCCTGACACCTCCTGGCGACGCAGGCCCTCGCTCAGCGTCTCTTCTGTGATGTGTCCGCGAGAGATGAGGAACTGACCCAGGAAGACCGCGGGGTCATCGGAAGTGCAGGCGATGATGCGCCCTTCGCGACAGTAGATGTCACGGCTCACGCCTTTCCGAGCGACCCGCAGGCAGCCCGTCTTTTCGGCGTACATGATCCACTGAAGTAGATCCGGCAGCGACATGATCGCCAGCATGCCTGTCAGTTTCAACGCGGGCTCCTAATAATGCTAAGGGCAAACTTAGGCAACCAGGGATCAGCGGCCAGGAAAATCTATCCGCACCCTGCCGGAACTCCGAAGACCCAATTCCAGGCGAAATCTCCAACCGGACACACTGAATTCGAGCGCCGGGCCCGCCCTCGGTCAGTCGGCCGGTCGCAGCGTCAACTCAGTGTGGGTATCTCAGCGGGAATTTCTCGTGTGTCCCTTCCTCTTTCCTGGCGTCAAAGTCGAAGACGTAGTCGTCACCGACAAAGGGGCTGTCTGTATTGTGACAGCCCTGGCATTGTTCTACCGTGATCTTGTCGACCATACCGACCGCCACAACGTCGGCCTTCTTGTACTCCTTATTCTTCAGGCTCATGTGCTCTTCCTTCGTGTAGGTCCCTCCCGGTCCGTGGCACATCTCGCAGCCCACGCCGAGAAGTTCGGGGGAGGACTCGACGTCGACGAAGCCGCCCTCTTCGCCGTAGCCGGTGGTGTGGCAAGGTAGGCATTCGGGATCCGTGGTGTAATCCTTGTCGGGATCAAGCCCTGCCGCCGACTTCGCCTCCGCCAAGACACCGGGTTTCAGCGTTTCGAAGGTTTTGGCCATCTTGGTCTCGGCCCACGACTTCCACTCCTTCATGTGGCATTTCCTGCAGTTCTTTGTTCCGACGTAGGCGTGCTCCTCTGCGAGGAGGGGCACGCAGATCAGCAACCCCACGGGTACCAGCAACAACGATGACTTGAGGACCGATCGATTCATGGGTTCGCCTCCTGGCTAGTTTCTTTGGGACGTTGACGTTGACTGCTTCGAGCAAGTAGGCCTGCGCGCGCTACGGCTCCACGGGCGCCGCCTGCCGCAGATAAGCAAACAGATCCCGTAGCTCCTCCCCGGTCAGCTCCGGCCACGGCCGGGCCTCGGCGAGAATCGCTCGCTTCATCAGGGAAGCGTGGTTCCACATCTTTGCCACCAGCGCCTCCGGAGAATCCACCACCCCGGTGCCGGCGAGTTCCGGGCCGGCGTGCTCCGCGCCGGTGTCGGAGTGACACCCGGCGCAGCCGTGTTCAACGTAGACCTGCGCGCCGCGCCCGGCGTCGCCGGCCGGATCGGTGAACGGTAGGAAGTAAAGGAACGCCACGAGGTCGGCAAGCTCCGAAGTCGTGAACGACGGCCAGCCGATGCCGCGCTGGCGCATCGTCGCGTTCATCTCGAAGGCGTGGTTCCACATCGTCCCCGCGATGCCATCGGCGGAACGGTGCAGATCCACCGCGCTCAGGTCGGGGCCCTCGTTCCCGCCGCGGGCGTTCTTGCCGTGGCACAGCGCGCACGCCTTGGCCGCGAACAGCTCCTGGCCGCGGTTGGGGTTGCCCGGCGCCAGCAGCACGCGTTCCCTCGGGCCGGGAGGGGCCTTCTGCCGGATGAACGCGCTCAGGTCGGCGAGGTCGCCCTCCTCGAAGCTCGCCGGGGATATCCCGCGCTGGCTCATCGTCGCGAACATCGCCGGGCCGTGGTTCCAGGTCGCCCGGGCGACGAACAACGGCGAGGGGAAGCGGGTCAGGTCGGCGAGGTCGGGCCCGACGCTGGTGCCACCGCCCACGCTGTGACAGCCCGCGCAACCGCGGGCGGTGAAGACCTTCTCGCCGGACGCCGCGTCGCCGGGACGGCCGAGGTAGTCGATGAAGTAGAGGAACGCGACGAGACTCGCCGTCTCCTTCTCCGACAGCTCAGGCCACGGCAGCTCGGCCGCCTCGAGGCTGACGCTCATGCCCGGCACGTGGTTCCACAGCGCCGCGCCGAGGTCGAGGAAGCTGCCGTTGAAGCTCGTGTCCGCGAGCCGCGGGGCGATGGCGTGCTCGCCGCCGGCGATGCCATGGCAGGCGTGACAGTGCTTGTTCTCGAAGACGAAGCGTCCGTCGAGCGGGTTGTCGGGCAGCGCCGGACCGACGGAGGCGCCGGCCGCCAAGATCGTCAGGGCCAGGACCGGAATTGTCGCCGCCATCACGGTTCCTCCTCGGTGCTGGCCCCGCGCTGAAGGCCGACGAAGACGTAGGTCAGCACGCTCGCCCCGGTCACGAAGACGGGGATTGCCACGATCGAGATGGCGAACGAAGCCGACGGCACGTCGTTCAGTCGGTAGGAGAGTCGCAGGAGGTGGAGGATCCAGACGCTGATGGAAAGCACGAAGACCCAGATCATCCCTACCGAGGCGATCTGCAACGCGTAGATCCAGCGCGGTGTCGGTGTCGGTGTCGCGTTCATGTCGCTTCCCCTTCCCCGTGGGCGCTGCGCACGGCGAGGTTCTCGGGTGGATCCGGCAGGTAGCTTTCGAGCCGTTCCACCGTCTCGGACACGCCCTCGTGCCGGCCCTCTCGAATCTCCCACACCGAGATCAGCGGGAAGAAACGGGCGAACAGCACGAAGCCGAGGATGAAGGTCGCCATCGCGCCGACGAACATCGCCCACTCCACCAGGCTGGGCACGTAGAAGCCGGTCGGGAACGGCAGCCGCGGGTTGGCCAGCGACGGAACGACGATGTTTAGGCGCTCCAGCCACATGCCGATGACGATCGCGGTCGAGGCGATGACGATGCCGGGGATCGTGCGCAACCGGCGGAAGCTGAGGAAGATCACCGGGATGACGAAGTTGCACGCCACCATGCCCCAGAAGAACGGCGCGTAGGGCCCCGTGAACTTGTACAGGAACACGCGCATCTCCGACGGCTCGTGGCCGAAGAACGCGGTCAGGTACTCGGAGAACGTGAAGTAGAACCACAGCAGCGACATCACCAGCAGCAGCTTCGACAGGTGCGCGAAGTGGATCTCCTTTAGGTAACGCTCGAGGTGGAAGATCTTGCGCAGCGCGATCATCACCAGCATCAACGCCGCGATCCCGGAGAAGATCGCGCCGACCACGAAGTACGGGCCGAAGATCGTCGAGTGCCAGCTCGGCTGCAGCGTCATCGCGAAGATGTAGGAGATGACGGTGTGGACCGACACCGCAATCGGGATGACCAGGATCATCAGGATGCCGACCGCGCGGTCGAGCACCGCCTTCTGCCGCTGGGTGCCCTGCCAGCCCCAGGATAGGAAGTTGTAGAGCCAGCGCGGCCGCACCCCGCGGTCGCGCAGCAACGCGATATCGGGGATCATCGGGATGTAGAGGTAGACCGTCGAGGCCATGAAGTAGGCGCTGATCGAGCTGACGTCCCACAGCAGTGGCGACTGCAGCCGGCCGGCGGTGAAGATGTTGAGCATCCGCTCCGGGCGGCCCATGTCGAGCACCGGGTGGAAGCCACCGATCGCCAGCACCACCACGGTGATCACCTCGGCCATGCGCGTGATCGGACGCCGCCACTCGGCCTTGGACAACCGCAGGATCGCCGAGATCAGCGTCCCCGCGTGGCTGATGCCGATGAAGAACACGAAGTTGACGATGTAGAAGCCCCAGCCGACCGGCTGGTTAAGACCGGTCACTCCCAGGCCTTCCAGGATCTGGCGGGAGAAGATCACCCAGCCGCCGAGGATGATCATGAGCATCAACGTCGTCATGACTCGGAACCCGGAGCCGGCCTCTTCGATGGGGCGCAGAAGCTCCAGGTCCTGGTCGTCGTAACCTGCGCTCATCGGCTCACTCCTTCTCACCGAGGTAGAAGACCTTGGGCGACGTGCCGAGGTCGGCGTGCTGGCGGAACGCGCGGGGGCTGCGCGACAGCCTGCGGACCCTGCTCTCGGGGTCGTCCAGGTCGCCGAAGGTGATGGCCCTAGCCGGGCAGCTTTCGGCACAGGCAGTGGTGACGTCGCCGTCGGCCAGGGCGCGCCCCGCCGACGCCGCGTCCTCGCGCGCGCGGACGATGCGGTGGTGGCAGAAGGTGCACTTCTCCACCACGCCCTTGGGCCGCAGCGACACGTCGGGGTTGACCGCTTGCTCGATCTCGCCGGGGCGTTCCGGCTCGTACCAGTTGAAAACCTTTGCGTTGAAGGGGCAGGCCGCCATGCAGTAACGGCAGCCGATGCAGCGGCTGTAGATCTGCGCGACGATGCCCTCCTCGCTCAGGTACGTGGCGTGGACGGGGCAAACGAGCGCGCACGGCGGGTTGTCGCACTGCACGCACATGTGCGGAATGTAACGAACCTCCGCCTCTGCCCCGGCGCCCGACACCTCGGGCAGCAGCTTTAGCCAGTGGAACGCGCGGTCTTCTTCGAACGTCTCCGTCGCACCGACCGCGGCGAGGTTGTTTTCGGTGTGGCAAGCGGCCATGCAGCCGCCGCACCCGGTGCAACGGTCGAGGTCGATCGTCATGCCCCAGCGAGCCATCAGTGACCTCCTTCGGGCGGCGGCCCACCGTGCGGACGGCGGCGTAAGAGTCGTAGGCTCACGCGGGTCGCGCCGGGGCTGAGGTTTCCGGAGAGCGGGTCGCGGACGTCGCCGACCAGTTCCATCGGGTTGCCGCCGATGCCGGCGGCGGCGCCGACGGGCTCGCGGTGACCGAGTCCGACCGGCACGTGCACGACCCCGGGGGCGGTTCCCGGCCGCACCTTGACCACCGCCTCCAGCGCTGCGCGCTCGGAGCGGACCTCGACCTCGTCGCCGTCTTCGAGATTCTGGTCATGGGCCGTCTCGGGGGCCAGCTCGGCCCACGTGCGCCAGCCTTCGAACACCGGGTAGCCGAACATCTCGAGCACCATCGGCGAGGCGATCCCCAGGCGGCCGCGGGCGGTGATCGGCCGGAACGGCGAGAGCACGAGTTCATCTTCTCCGACGGGTTGCGGCGGTTCGAAGTGTGGCAGGCAGGCCTCGTCATCGGCGGCGGCGAGGCCGAGCCGTTCGACACCACGGGCCAGGTCGCCGTCGCCGAGCTCGCGCAGGCGCCGCTCCAGGTTCTGCGAGTGGAACTCGAAGCGCCCCGACGGCGTGGCCAGCAAGCGGTCCCAGTCGCCTTCCGCGCGCACGGGATTCCACCACGTCGCGTGTTCGGCGAGCTGGGCCCAGACGCCTTCGGAACCGCGGCGCTTGGGGAAACGCCAGCCTCTCTTCTCCATGTACTGGACCCACGAATCCTCGAACTCGGAGGTGATCACGGCGCCCTCGCCGGAGATGGCCAACCCCTCGATGCGATGCTTCAGGTAGCTCTCGTAACCGTCCCAGGGAAGCGCCTCGGCGGCGTTGCCGCCCAGTCGCCGGGCCAGCTCGATCAACACGTCTGCAGGGTGACGGGTGTCGAACAGCGGCGGCTCGACGACCGGCGCGCCGAGGCCGAGCACGCTGAACGGGACGCCGGCCGGTGTCGTCACGGCCTGCCAGGATTCGAGAAAGACGGGACCCGGTAGGACGATCTCCGCCGCCGCCGCCGTCTCGTCGCGGAACGGGGTGACGGCCACGACGAGCGGGATGCGTTCGAGGGCCTGGCGCAGCCGCTCGCCGGCCGGGCTCTCGTGGAGCGGGTCGCAACTCATCACGAACAGCGCGTCCAGCGGCCGCGATCCGTCCAGCACGCCGTCGGCGATCTCCGCGATCGGGTCGTCGCCGAACGCGCCGCCGGCACCGGCGGCGAACGCCGGGGACGGCGCCTCCGACACCAGCGGCCGAAGCGGGATCGTCGACGAGAGCGTCACGCCCCCGGGCCGGTCGATCGCGCCCAGCAGCGCGTTGAGGGCGTGCGTCGCCATGCCGGTCCAGGTGGCGTTGCGGCCGGAAGCCGCCTCGCCGCCCCAGACGGCGACGGGACGGGACGCCGCCGCGAAGCGCCGTGCGAGGTGGATGATACGGGAAGGTTCGCAGCCGCACAGCTGCGCCGCGCGATCCGGGTAGTAGCGTTCGAGCAACAGCCGCCGGAAACCGATGCGGCTTTGGCCGTCGTCGTCCGTCCAGTCCTCGAAACCGAAGCAACGGTCGCGGACGAAACGCCGGTCGTAGCGACCCTCGCGCACCAGGACGTGCGCCAGGCCGAGGGCCAGGGCGGCGTGAGTGCCGGGGCGCACCAGCACGCGTTCGTCGGCGCGCGAAGCGCTCGGCGACAAGCGCGTGCCGACGTGGATCAGCCCGGCGCGCTCGCCGTCGGGCCGCGAGCCGATCAGCGCGGAGATGGCGTGTAGCGGCGCGGGCCCGTCCTCGTAGAGGTCGAGTCCGATGGAGAGGACCATGTCGGCACCGCCCAAGTCGAACGCGGGTGACTCGCCAAGTCCCTGCATCAGCGCGTAGGGAAGCGATGCTGCGGCCCCAGGACGAACCAGGCGGTCGGATCCGAGCGAGCGCAGGAAGCCAAAAGCGAGGTCGTCGAACAGGCGTCCCGGTTCGCCGGTCAGGATGGCGACGCGGGAACTTCCGCCAAGCCGGTCGGCGATCTCCGCCAGCACGTCGTCCCACAACGCTTCCTCGAACCCCCCGCCGCCGCCACGTCGCAACGGCGCCGTCAGGCGGTGCGGTGCGTACAGCACGTGCAGGCCGGCCTGGCCGACCGGGCACAGACCGCCGCGGTTGAGCGGGTGGCGGGGATTGCCCTTCAGACCCACGGGCACGCCGTCGACGAGCCGGACGCTCAGGCCGCAAGCGCCTTCGCAAAGACCGCAGATGCTCGAACGGAAGGTCTCCAGTCCGGGCCCTCTCAGGGCAAGCTCGACCAGTCGGTCCGGGACGGACCACTCACCGCAGCCGGCCAGGCCGACCGCACCGGCGCCGATGCCGAGGAGTTTCAGGAACTCGCGTCGGTCCGTCCTGGCGCGCTCACTTGTGGCAGAGCAGGCAGTCATTCGAAACTCCGTTCTCGTCGTGACAATCCATGCAACCGTTCATCGTGATCCGAACCGCGGGCCGGCTGACGGGCTCTTCCTGCTCCTCCATCGCTCCGTGGCACTCGGTGCAGTCGATTCCCGCGATCGCGGTGTGCCGGCGGTGCGAGAAGTAGACGTGGTCCGGCACGCGGTAGACCTTGCGCCAGGGGATCGGCTCGCCGGCCTCGATGTGCTCCACGAGCCGGGCCTCGTCTGGAGATTCGGTCTGCGCCTCCTCGTGGCAGAAGCCGCAGGTCTCCAGGTTCGGGATCGTCGCGCGCACGCCGCTCTCGGCATAGAGGTGGCAGTCCGTGCACGCGCTGCCCAGATCGGTCACGTGCAGGCGGTGGCTGAAGGCGATGGGCTGCTCGACGGAGGGCCAGGCGAGACGAGCGACAGCAACTCCCGCGACCGCCAGCCCGAAGATCACGATCAGCGCGATCGTCAAGCGTAACGATGTCTTCACCGATCTCCCCTCCTCAACTGGGCGCGGCTAATGCTGGGGCGGCAGTTGCTCCCCTTCGGTGATCGTCCGCTGTAACTCCCGGGCCCACAGGGCCTGCACGGTGAGAAGCCGCTCGCTGATAATCTCGGCGATCCTGCACAGGACGACGCAGCCGAACTTCGGATCCTCTTCGATGAGGCCGAGCAACGCAGAGCGCTCGAACGCAGCAACGCTGGCGGTGGTTGCCGCACGCGCGGACAGGCGGAAACGATAGGGTTTGACGAAGGCCGACCAGCCGAGTGTCGTGCCCGCGTTCTCGGAAGCGATGGCGACCTCGCGAACCGTTCCATGAATCGACAGCGGGACGCAGATCTCGAGGGTCCCGTCGAGGACCACGAAGACGTGATCCGCCTCCGCACCGAGGTCGAACAGTTTTTCGCCCGGCGTCAGCTCTCGACGCTCGGCGAGTTGCTCGATCCGACTCAGGTGTTTTTCGTCGAGGTTTTCGAAAAGTTGGCAGTCGCCCAGTACGCTCCTCACGATATCACTCGCCTACTGGAGCGGTGTTTCGGTTTTCGGGTTCGAAAACAGGCGCTCCAGGGATGGCCGCGCGACGAAGGCCGTCGTCGCAGCGCTCTCGCGCTGAATATGACGCCCGAGATCGCCGGCCATGGCGTCCACGTAGGCGGCGTAGCCGTCGCAGATCCCTTCCTTGGAGGGCTGGCTCGCGAACCGGGAGGCGTCCGCGTATTCGAGCCGCAGGCGCTGCTCCAGTTGGGCGATGAGATGCGCCGGAACCAGCGGCACCTGTTCGGCAGGAGCCGTCTCTTCAGCCTTGGCGAAGAAGCGCGGCTGCTGCAGGACCTGCCGCGCGGCCTGCGTGGTTTCCGACGTCGCTCTCTCGGCTTCGATGCTCCGATACCCGATATCCAGGATCAGGTACATCCCGATGAAAACCCCACCCGTGAACAAGAACAGCAAAAGACCTTCCATGACTCACCCCTCCTGGTCGACGTTCTTCATGTCGGACGTGGGGTTGCAAGAGGGATGCCACTGAAAAAGGGTCCGTTTGGTTGGCTTGCGACAGCGGCGGCCCCCCGGGGGCGGACGCAATGTCCGGCCGGCGTGGACATCCTGTCCGGTGCCGCATTTTAGATGCCGGTCCGCGGTACGATCAGGCGTCGTCCGGTGGCGACTCCTCGTACTTCTTGAGCAACCGGCGGAGGTTGCGCTCGCTGATCTCGAGCCGCTGGGCCGCCTGCGAGCGGTTTCCGTCACAGGCTTCGAGCACGGAGAGGATGTGCCGGCGCTGGACCTCGCGCAGAGCGACGGGTTCCGGCCCGTCCGGCGTTGCCAGGGAGGCTCCGGCGGCGCGCCGGATCACCGCGGGAAGACCCTCGGGGCCGATCTCCTCGCGCTCCGCCAGGACCATCGCCTGTTCCATTCCGTGGATAAGCTCGCGTACGTTCCCCGGCCAGGGGTAACGCTGCATCAGTTCGACGGCCGCGCCACTGAAGCGCGCCGACAGCGACAACCGGCGGTTGAGGCGTTCCGTGTAGTGCTCCACCAGCACCGGGATATCTTCCGTGCGCTCGCGCAGCGGCGGCACAGTGATCGAGAGCGTCGCCAGCCTGAAGTAGAGATCCTCGCGGAAACGTCGCTTCGAGATCGCCGCCTCGAGGTCGCGGTTGGTGGCCGACACGACGCGCACATCGACCGCGATCTCGCGGTTCCCACCGAGATGACGGAAGCGTCCCGTCTCCAGGACTCGCAGCAGCTTAGCTTGGATCGTGGGGGGCGTGTCGCCGACTTCGTCGAGAACCAGCGTCCCGCCGTGGGCGACCTCGAACAGACCGTGCTTCGCCCGTGTCGCGCCGGTGAAGGAGCCGCGCTCGTGACCGAACAGCTCGCTGCGAAGCAGGTCCTCGTCCAGCACCGCGCAGTCCACCACCACGAACGGCGCGTCGGCGCGAGGACTCTGGGCGTGCAAGCGGGCGGCGACCAGCTCCTTGCCGACCCCGGTCTCACCACGGATCATCGTCGTGGAGTCCACGACGGCGATGCGCGAGATCCTCTTGCGCAAGCGGTTGAACGCGGGACTTGTCCCGACCATCCGCGACTCAGCGTCGGGAGGCGAATAGCCGTCCTGGAGAACCCGCTGGCGCCGCACCAGCGCCAGGTGTTCGTGGGTCTTCTGGACCGCCAGCTCGACTTGGGCCACCTGGCAGGGTTTCTCCAGGTAATCGTGGGCGCCGAGGCGGATCGCCTGGATCGCCGTGTCGATCGTCCCGTGCCCGGTGAGCACGATGACACCCGACGGTAGGTTTCGTTCGCGGATCTTCCCCAGCACCTCCAGGCCGTCCATGTCGGGGAGCCGCATATCGAGCAGGATCACCTCGGGGATGTCCCGGCAGGCGACGGTCACGCCATCGCCGCCCGTCGGAGCGACACTCACGTCGTGTCCGAGGCGAGACAGCTCCGAGCCGAGCACCTGGCGGAAGGTCTCGTCGTCGTCCACCAGCAGGATTCGTCGCGACTCCGTACGTTCGGCCATCACGGGGCCTCCGTCACACAGTGAAAGACGATCTCGAAACAGGATCCGACGCCGACCTCGGTCTCCACGAGGCGAATGTCCCCGCCGAAGCGCCGCATCAAGGTCCGGGACAGAAACAGACCCAGGCCGGTCCCCCGCGGCTTACGGCTGCGGAAAGGCTCGAACAGATGCCGGCAATCCTCGGAACGGATGCCGCTGCCCGTGTCGCGGATAAGCACGCACGTTTTCTTCCGGTCCATCGCGAAGCTCACCTCGACCGTTCCGCCTTCCTCACCGCACGACTGGATCGCATTGATCAGCAGGTTCAGCACGACGTGCTGCACGAGCTCGGCGTTCGCGCGCACGCTGGGGTTCCCGTCCGGCGCTTCGAAGCGTAGATCGACGTTGTTCTCGCGAGCGGTCGGCCGGGTGAGCGAGACGGTTTCGGTCACGTGTTTGCCCAGGTCGATCGGGTCGATCGACGGTGGAACACCCCGTGAAAAACGAAGGAACTGTTCCGTCGTCTTGCGGCAGCGCAGTACCTGCTTGCGAACGATCTCCGCCGACTCCCGGATCGAGGGCAGCAGGTCGGCGGGAGAACCGGCGGGGGCGGCCTCGTCGATGCGGCCGATGACGGATTCGGCCGACATCAGGATCGAGGCCAGCGGTGTGTTGACCTCGTGAGAGAAACCCGAGGCGAGCGTCCCCAGCGAAACGAGCCGCTCGATCTCCGCGAGGTGCTCTTCTTCTTTAACGCGTTCGGTGATGTCCCGCCACACCTCGACCACCTGCACGACCTCGCGCCGGCTGTCGAGCACGGGCGACGAGTAGACCTCCTCCACCCGCTCGGTCTCGTCGGTCGCCGACGAGGTACGGAACGTGGCTCGCTGCATCTCTCCGGTCGTCAGGCAGCGGGACCCCGGGCACTCGTCCCCGTCCTGGCAGCACGGAAGCACCCCCTCGACGGCATCGTGGCAGAGCTGGGTTTGCAGCACGTCCGGCGTCTTGCCGACACGCCGCGAGAAGGACTGATTGCAGGCCACGATCCGTCCTTCCCGGTCCAGCACCACCAGCCCGTCATCCAGGCTGTTCATCACGCTCGACAGCTGGGCTTCCTGCTGATGTACCTCGGCGATCAACTCGGAGACGGAGCCGGCCATGTTGTTGAAGTCGTTCGCCAGGATCGAGATCACGTCGTTCCCGCCCGTCGGCACCCGTTCGGAGAAGTTGCCGGCGGCGATCGAACGCGCCGCGCTGCCCACGCGCGCCAGTCGCTGGAGGATCAACGAGCGGACCAGAAGACCCACGCCGCCGAGCAGCAACAGGGCAAGCAAGCCGGCGCCGACGACGATGCGGGTACGATCCCGACTGAGCTGGGCCTCCAGCTGATCCAGCGAGATGTCCAGCAGCAGCATTCCGTTGTACTGCTCGTCCGGTTCGTGACAGGTGTGGCACTCCGGCCGGTTCTCGATCGGCTGTACCGCGCGAAGGATCCCACCCTCCTCCTCGTCCAGCAGGATCCAGCGATCCCGTTTCAGTGGGTCCTTCTCGTGGCAAACCAGGCACGTCGGCGATTCCTTGGGCAGTTGCGACCCGACCCTCGAGGACTCGCTCGAGATTCGCACCTCGCCGTCATGATCGACGATCATGATGCTCCGCACCTCGGGGTGCGCGGCGATCTCGCTCAGGATGGTCTCCAGCAACGTGGTGTCGCGCTCCATCATCCGGTGCCGCAACGCCGCCTCGAGGATCCGGTTCTCGGATTCCGCCGCACTTCGCCGCGCCTCGATACCACGATCGTATTGCCGCTGGGACAGCACGTAGAGCCCCGCGGCGAGCGGGACGACGACGAACAGGGTGATCCCGACGGCCAGCCGGACCGTCAGCCGGTCGACCGTAATCCCGAAGATCCGCGCAGGTGTCGGCCCGTCGACCGAGGATTCGCGTGATCCGGTCATCGCGTCACCTCACCTTTCGCGGCCTCGCGGCCGCAGGGACATCGTTACCGGGAGCATACTTCAATGGGGTCCGGCAAAACCAGACTGCGCGCGGAGCGGCCCTGCCTTGATCCCTCGTCGTTCCGGAATGTTGAAATGTCTTACCTGCCCCCCCTCAGGGGCAGGTCGGGTCATCGGTTCGCTGAGCGACGAGATGTCCTGTAGGGGAGAGTCGTCCGGAGCGACGCCGTTGATCCAGGCCGCCTCCGGGGGCCGCCGCGAACCCTGATTCGTGCCCCTGCCTTATCCGACCGGCCTAGACGCCGAAGCCGCAATGACCCGCGAGCGCGGGCCACCCGGCCTCCCAGAGGATCGACGTCATCCAATCAGTCGCAGCGGCCTGCGAGATTCTGCGGAAGTAGGCACGACACGTTGGTGGTGTGGCGCGGCCTCTCTGTACCGTCGCTATCAGTGCCGTAGGATCCCTCGAGCGCACCGTCGTTGCCCACGATCAGGAAGAATAACGACGTGGGTGCGCCGGCTGCGGCGTAGTCCCAGGTGACCGAGCCGCTGTTGTCGAACCCGCACGTCTCGCCGCTGTAGCCGTAAGTCGAAACGTTGCTCAATGGGCCGAACGCGATGGTGTTGCCCGTTACCCCGCAGGCCGGTCCGTAGCTTGTGGAGATTGTCGTCGCGGTGCTGGCCGTGACCAGGACCTGCAGGAGCGTATCGCCCGCGGTCTCACCGGGCGACGCCGTGACTGGCATACAGTCCGTATCGAGCGCGTCGTAGACCGAATCGCCGTCGTTGTCCAGACCCTCGAAATCCATCAGCGACCAGTTTTCGTTGAGGTTCGCCGTCGCGGTCGGGTTGCAGGGTTCCGCGGCGTCGGAATCCGCCGTTACACCGTAGTAGGGTGGGTTCACGTCCTCGCCGACGGGTGTGTAGTTGGCCGGGTTTGCGTCGGCGTGACAAGTCTCGCATAAGGTTTGTCCCGCGTTGAAGTGATGCTGGCGTAGGCCCGCCCCGGAACCCGAGAGTTCCGCCGATCCCGCGACGGCGTTTCCGACATCCGCCAACCGCCCGTGGCAACCGCTACATCCATACCCGATACCCGAAGCGCCTTGCGAGGAACCCATGAAAGGGTTCCTACCGTCGCCGTTCGTGTGACACAAGTTGCAGGTCGCGTTCATGTTGCCTGAATTCCGGTGCATTTCGTGCTTGCTGGTGGGAATGATGGCTCCGCCCGGTGAAAAATTGTCGGTGAAGGCGCTGTGGCACTGGGAACAGTTGGAACCGGGCGTCTCGTTCTCGTCGTAGTAGCGGGGATGCGCGTCCATACGGTCCACGCTCAGGACGAGACTCAGGAGGATACAAAGCGCCAGACAGGCAAATGGGTACTTGTTCACGGCAGTCCTTTCGAATACTCCTCAGAACTCTGGTACGACCAACGGCGATCGAACGAGAAGATCCAAGGTTCCTGGACTTTTTACTCACAGCGCCGCGCTCTGACAATACGTGAACATGCGTATATTGGGTTCCGTGACCTATCTCCCGGGGTACGACACCGGTTTGCTCCAGTGCGGCCACCGGGGGGCCACGGCTTGACAGCACAGAGATTCCCCCGAACAATCCGCGCGGCATGGTGCGTGGGGAGCTGAATCCATGAAGATCAAGCTGTTTGGGTTGGCGGTGCTGTTGGCGCTGATGGCGTTCGGCTACCTCCAGTTTGGAACCGACACCCGGACGCAAGGAGAGGCTGCGTCGGCGGGTGGGATCCGGCAGGTCGTCGAGAACGTCGCGATCAAGAACTACGGAGAGGTGATCTACCGCGGTTCTGTCGATCTGACCGCCTCGATCGAGCGAATCCGCGCAGGCATCCAGCACCCGCATCGGAACGACGGCTCGGTCTTCGGCAACCGAGAGCGGCTGCTGCCGCAAAAACCGCGGGGCTATTATCGGGAGTATGTTCACCCGACCGACGATCTGAACGGCCCCGGACCGCAGCGGCTGGTCGTCGGCGACGACGGTGACTGGTGGTACACGCCCGATCACTATGCGAGCTTCATCGAGCTCGGAGTTCAAGAGCCATGATCGATCCGTTCGTTTACGCCGACGAGGTCGAAAGCGTCGGAGTCCGGCTCGCACACGTTGCGGTCGTGCCGTCGGGAATCGACGGGCGCGAAGCGTTGTTTCGCTGCCTGGCCCGGCAACTCGCCTTGCCCGACTACTTCGGTGCCAACTGGGATGCGCTCGAAGAGTGCCTGCGCGACCTGTCCTGGATCGACAGCCATCGGGTCGTGCTGTTTCACGAGAGTTTGCCAGGGCTGGACGACGATCAGCTGACGACGTACCTCGAGATTCTTCGCGACGCCGTGATGGGTTGGCGCCGGGATGTCGACGACGAGCTCGTTGTGGCCTTGCCGTTCTGCGCACGAGAGCGGGTTGCCCGCCTGCCGCGAAGCGAGGGCTAGCGGTCGGGTTAACGCATGACCCGGAAGATATTGCTGTAGTCATCGGTCCAGAGCGGAATCTTGCGGTAACGTTCGGGATCCCCAAGAAACAGCCGCACCCGTCCAGCCTCGTGATGGGGTTTAAAATACTCCAGCAACTGATCGAGGCGAGCCACATTGGTCGACAGGACCATCCAGTCCGACTGCGAGATAAGCTGCTCTGGATCGTCGTAGAGGGTCCGAATGTTGAGGGCGTTCAGATCGAGATTGTCGGCGATGTTGTAGAGCACCGGCGTGAGATCGACACTGCGGTTTGAAATGTGGACGGCAATGATGCCATCGGCAGCCAGGTGTCGGTCGAACAACGCGAACGCTTCCCGGGTCAACAGATGAATCGGTATCGCATCACCGCTGAAGGCATCGAGGATCAGCACGTCGAACCGGTTGGGTGACTGGCGCTCGAGTGTCAGTCGAGCATCTCCCACAAAGATTTCATGGTCGGCAGCGCTCTCTTCCAGATAGGAGAACTGCTTCTGAGCAATCGACACGATTGCCGGGTCGATCTCATAAAACGAGAACCGGTCTCCGGGACGGCCGTAGGTCGCAAGGGTTCCGACCCCAAGCCCAACGACACCGACATTCCGAGAAGCCCTATCCGCGGTCAATCGCATCAGCGCCCCGCCTGCGGCCAACTCGGAGTAGTAGGCGGTCGGCCGTCGGCGACGATCCTCACCCAGAAACTGTGATCCGTGGAGTGTCTTGCCGTGATAGAGACGTCGATGTTCGTCCTTAACTTCATCGGGAGCCAGCTGGACGACTCGAATGGATCCGTAGTAGTTGCGTTCGACGATGACCGAACTTCGCAATAATTCCCGCGCCTGCTGGATGGGTGGGATCAGCGTGCAGACCGCCAGACCGTACATTGCGAAACGCAGTATTCGTCGGCGACGGCTACTGTCGGCCGGCTTCGATTCTCGATGGGACGTAACCAAGAGGAGCAGCACGAGAAGAATGATCCCGACGTGAAATTCCTGCGATAGGAGTAGCCAGCGAGGTGCGGCCAGAGCCACCGCCGCCCCGCCGGCAGCCCCTCCGACCGCGATCGATAGGTAGTATTCCGTCAGTCGGCCGGCCTGCGGACGCAACCGAAACAACTCGCCGTGACAGATGAGGCACAGCACCCACAACCCCACGATGTAAACGACGATCTGCTCGACCCAGCCAAAGGCATATCGGGTGTCTGCGCCGGTCGCGATCGCCCCTCGCATCATCAGGTAGACGGCAACCAACGCAACCGGCAACAGCCCGATCAGAACCCGTCGTGGATAGAACCGCGGCCCGGAAAACGAAATGATGAAACTCAGCAGGTAGGTCGCAAACGGAAGCACCCAGATGACAGGTGTGGCGGCCATGTTGAGGGTCATCTCGTTGGTCACTGCCATGAACAGAATCACACCGCTTGCCGACCAGGCGACCCACAACCCGAACGTGCCGAGTGTCGGCATGGAACGGCCGTCGGCATCGGGAGACTTCTGGCGTTTTCCGCGGGTCGACCGTGCCTGCCAACCCAAGACGACCGCCAATAGTACGAGACCCACGAAACCGGCTGACCAGATGCCGGATTGTTCCGTCAACGTAAAGCGGGCCTCGAAGAAAAAGGGGTACGCGAGCAAGGCCAACATCGATCCGGCATTCGAGAGTGCATACAGTGGATAGGGTGAGCGACCCGGCAGCTGCCGTGCAAACCAGGCTTGTAAGAGCGGCGCGGTCGCAGCCAGCACAAAGAATCGGGGTCCCACGGTGAATAGCAGCGTCGTCAGGATGTGTGCGGAGGGGGACTGCCCGGGCGAGGGCTTCCACCCGTCACCCGGCATCGCCGGTACCAGCAGGGCAACGCCACACAACAGCGCATGAAGAACCGCCTGGGAGGTGGGTCGTAAGAAGCGGATACTGAGGTGGGCGTAGGCATAACCGAAGACCAGCAGCAGTTGAAAGAACAACAGGCATGTGGCCCACACGGATGCCGTCCCGCCGTACCAGGGGATGATTCGACGAGCGAGCATCGGCTGCACCTGAAGCAGCAAGAAGGCTCCGAGGAATACGGTCACGGCATACAGAAAACCTCTTGCCACGACCTCTTCCTCGTTTTATGCCGGAGCCCAGGTCCGACAATCCCGGAGAACGTACCACGATTCGAACGGTCGAAGGACACCGCGGGCCGTCCATCGGTCCGGCATGAAAATGATGCGACTGCATCATTTCGGCCGAATCGAGTCAGCACTACACTACTGACAAGAAGGCGAGACTCAGGCTCACCGTGTTACCAGAATATGAAAGGAGGGTAACCAATGACCACTAAAATGAGAGAAACCGACACCCTCGGCGAACAGATTCCCTTCGCCAAACTGACGGACCCGGGGACCTATCTCTGCAACTGGAGCGGACACCTGCTGCGTATGCCGGAAGAAGCGCTGCGCAAGGGTCGCTCTCCGGTCATCGAGATTCTCGGGAAAGAAATCAACTACGTCACAAAACTGAGTGACGATCCGTTTGTTCCGCTCACCAAGGCTCGCATGCTGGCGGCAGACCTCGATCATTCGGTTAATTTCTGACCGCACCGTCTCGCCTTCCTCAGAGGGTGCCGGGGAAGCACGGCCAATCGACAGACGCGGTCTCCTGGCGTTGCCCTCCATTTCTCAGAGTCGTCTAGAATCGGTAGCGTGCACGCGTGATCGCGTTGGCGGGGCGTGGTCCGATGGTCGACGACGCAAAGCAGATCTCCTTCGTGCCCTCATGGGTCAAGTTCCTCGGGACACCGGTGTGGATTCGCGACCCCGCGGGGATGATCAGCTTTCTGAATTCGCGAGCCGAGAGACTGCTGGGTCGGTCGGCAATCGATGTCATCGGGAATCCCTGTCACCAGATTGTGGGTGGCTCGAGCGTTGTCGGCGTGCCGTTCTGTCGTCGACAGTGTCTGCTGGTCTCTGACGTGATGGTCCAGGCGGAGATCGAGCCGATCGAAATGCTCGTGCAGGGCGGTGACGACAAACCACAGTGGGTTCGATTCCTGGCGATACCGGTCTGGGCTCCGGATGGCAGCGGCCCCTGGATCGTGCATTGCGCCCTCTCGGCCAACCGCGAGCATCGCTTTAACGACTACCTGACCAGAGTCGCAGCAGCCGGTGCGCATGCGAAGCCGAAGAACCTGACCGGAAGAGAGCGTGAGATCCTACAACATCTCGTCGAGGGTGAAGATCTGCACATCGTTGCCGAGCGTTTGTTCATCAGTCATGCGACGGTACGCAATCATGTTCAGCACATTCTGGCCAAGTTGGATGTGCACTCGATCAATCAGGCGGTGGCGCACTACCTGCTTTCGAAATACTGATTCTCGAAGGTCTCGTCGCTACGTTGGCTCCGGCCCTCGACCCAGAGCGCCCTTCACGGTCGCCGACCGATAGCACAGGTAGCGGCCCAACGATCGGATCGCCTGGTCCGCCGATGGGAAGACGGGAACGCCCGCCTCCCGAAGCGCGCGGACCAGAGGGAGGTACGCCGGGCCCGAGTCGACGATCACGACCAGCGGCTTGCGGGTCTCACGGAAGATCCTCGGCAGGCGCACGGCGAGGGATTCGACATCGGCGATTTCGTCAGCCCCGGTCTTCAGTGCCGCGGTCAGCGGGATCACACCGACGATCAGCGCGTCGACATCGTCGCTCTCCAGCAACACGCGGGCCGCGCCCTCGTAGACGTCTTCGTTGGCCATCGGAGTGATGTCCAGGGGATTCCACCCGTTGACCAGGCGATCGAGTCCGTTCCGTTCCAACACGTCGAGCAGTTTCGCGGTGGACGGCTTCGAGAGCGTCGCCATCTCCACCCGGTAGCGCTGTCCCTGGATCGCATCTGCCATCGCCACGATCTCGAACCCCGCGTTGGACACTGCCCCGATCCGTATGCCACGAACATCCTTGGCGTGGAGAGCGGTGCACAACTCGAGGGTCTGCTCGAATTCCTTCAAAGTGTCGGCGACGAGGGCACCCGCCTGGGAGGCCGCAGCCTGGCAGATGTCGTAGTCGCCCGCGACGGCGGCCGTGTGCCCCGCGGCGGCGTCACTACCGGCTACGGTGCGTCCGGCCTTGTACAGCACAACGTGCTTGCCTGTCTCCGTGACGGTCGCGATCGTCCGCAACAAGGCGAGGCCGTCGAGATCGTTGAAGCCCTCGGTGTAGACACCGATCGTGTCGACATCGTCGCGCTTACCGATCGCGGCGACGAAGTCCGCGGCCGTCAGGTCGATCTGGTTACCGAGCGAGATGGCAAATGCCGGATCGAGTGTCTCGAGACTGCTCATGCGGCTGACAATGAAGGCGCCGCTCTGGGAGACCAACGCCACGCGTCTTGCCGGCGCGGACCGGCGTGGGTCCAACCGGTTGGCCGGAATAAACATCGTGTCGTAGAAACCCGGACGGGAGACCGCCCCCAGGCTGTTCGGTCCGAGGAAGACCGGACCGCCGTCGGGTCGCTGTCGTCCGCGGGCGATCGCGGCGCGTACATCGACGGCGATCTCCTCGCTGCCCTCGGTCTCCCCGACGCCGCCGGAGATCATGATCACCGCGCGGACTCTCTCACTCCGCACCACCTCGTCGATGATGGCCGGTAATTCCCGCGCCGCCGCGGCGATCACCAGCAGATCCACGGTGTCCGGCAGGTCGGCGATGCTCGCAACGCAGGGCACGCCGTCGATCTTCGTCTCCCGCTCCTTGATCACGGAGATCTGCTTCCGAGGGAAACCACTCGAAAGGACGTTTCTCAAGATGATCCGACCGAAGTTGACCGATCCGGCGGAGACGCCGAGGACGGCGATCGACTTCGGCTCGAGCAACGCCTCGATCCGGTTCAGCGGTCGGGTCGGGAGGGCCCGTGTCGCGAGGGCCAACCGGCCTCGCCCATCGAGAGGCACCAGTCGCTGCTGCTGGAAGGCGAAGGGGTTGACCTCGAGTTCGCCGAGACTCGGCCCCTCGTCACCGCGGTCCACGCAGAAACGCTGGGCCAGAAACAGGAACGCTCGGAAGCAGCGCAACAGCTCGCCGTCGGAGACGATCCGCTGCCGGCCCCGCGCCTGACCGGCGAGGATCTCGTAGGCCACCGTGCTACGGAACAGTTCGAGGAACTCCAGCGCCGTCGTATCCATCGCCGGTGCCTTGGCGACGGCCAGACCGGGGCGCATCTTGTCCGCCAGGTACTCGGTGTCGATGCCGCCCAGTCCGGCGGCGATGACGGGTCCAAACTCGCGGGTCGCTCGGATTCCGACGAACAGTTCGTTCCCGAATCCGGGTCGATTCCGTTCAACGCATTCGACGACCAGGATGCCACTTACCTCCGCGGTCCTGCTGTGGCGTTCGATCATTCTGACGATCTCTCCGCGGACGGTGTCGTAGTCCTTACGGATGAAGGCGATACCCTCGGCCTCCGTCTTGTGGACGATATCGGGAGAGACGATCTTCAAGACGACCCGGTCGCCGGGAAATCGCGCAAGTTCCTGCTCCGAGATCATCTCCTCGGTGGACAGGAACACGTGGCGAGGCGGTGAGATCGCGCCGACCAACTGCACGATCGAATAGACCTCGTGCTCGAAGAGCTGCTTGCGATCCTCGTCGACGAGTCGCTGCAGTGTCTGGGCGACCGCGTGGGCCTCCGCACCCGAGAGGTCGTCCTCGACGGTCACCACGTCGAAAACCGGGGCATCCGGTCGCTCCGGTTCGGCCAGATGCTCCGGGCCCAGCGAATCGACCCAGTGCCGTACCGCCACCGATGTCCCACCCCGTTCGAGCCCATCGAGGTAGGCCTGGGCGGCGTGCCTGCCGAAGCGGAACGCACGACGGTTGACCGCAACGACCTTGTCGCCCTTGGACTCGAACATCTCGACGACGTCGTCTTCCAAGTCCTCTCCACTGTCGACGAACAGCGAGGCGGCACCGAGGATGACCGTGTTGGACGCCCGCCCCGAGCCGGCGGCCCGGGCGATACGTTCCGAGTCGATCAGTACGTGTCGCGGGTGGGCGGTGATTCGGTCCAGTACCGACTCGATCGGTGGGTAGTTGTCGATGTTGACGAAAGCGTTGATGCTGGAGATCAGGACCCCGCCCGGCTTGAGGTAATGCACGTAACGCAACGACTCCAGCGGCTCGACGGCGATCAGTAGGTCGGCCTCGCCGACCGGAATCAAGTCGCTGTGAATCTCGCCGTCGCCGTAGCGCAGGTGCGACTGCACGCCGCCGCCACGCTGGGCCATCCCATGCACCTCGGCTTGCTTGACCCGCAACCCGCGCCGCAGGGCCCCACCGGAGATCGCCCTGGCGATGGTCAGGATTCCCTGGCCGCCGACACCGGCGAGGATGACATTCTGCATGACGGTCGTTGGCTTCTGTTCGACTACGGACATGGCGTCCCCCTCAGACGAGCACCGCCTCCGCGGCGGCCTCGCTGATCTTGCGATGTAGGTGGATACAGGCCCGGGTAGGAATGATCACGCTAAGGCCCGGGTGTTCGATTTCTTTTTTCATCAGGTCGACGTTCTCTTGATGCCGTCGGGATAACGGTTCGATGACGTGAAGGTGCTCCTCATTCACGCCCAGCCCCTTCAGGATCTGAAGCAGGCTCTCGCCACAGGCCATCGATGGTTGCGTGCCGGTCATCGCCACGGTGCTGTTGTCCAGGATGAAGACGGTCATGTCCGCATCGCTGCGGATCGCACCGAGCAGGGGAGTCATGCCCGAGTGGGTAAACGTCGAATCGCCGATCGTGCAGATCACCGGACGGACACCCGCCTGCGCCGCGCCGTGGGCCATGGCGATGGATGCGCCCATGTCCACGCACGCGTGAACGGCACGATAGGGCGGGGCGACACCCAACGTGTAGCAACCGATGTCACTGAACAGGATCGGATGTTTGTAACCGGAAGTGGCCTCGACGATCGCCTTGAAGCTGTCGGCGTGGGGGCAGCCCCGGCACAGCTGCGGCGGCCGGCCGACGAGATCCTGAATCGGTGCCACGGTTTCCTCGCGGGGTTGGCCCAGCAATGCCGCCAACGTGTCGGGCCCCAGCTCTCCACTTGCCGGCAGGTCCCCGGTGAGTCTGCCGCGGATGATCTTGCCGGGGACGCCGAGAACGCCGTTCAGGCGTCGTTCGATGAAGGGATAGCCGTCCTCGGCCACCAGGATCTCCTCGCAATGGTCGACCAGCTGCCGGATCAGCGCGACGGGCAACGGATAGTGGCCGATCTTGAGGATCGAGAGATCCCGGGCGTCGCCCAGCGCCTCGAGCACGTAGTTGTGGGCCAGGCCGGCGGCGATCACACCGCGCTTCCCACCCAGGGTCAGCCGGTTTGTCGCCGAGCCCTCGGCGTCGTCGAGGAGTCGTTTCTGTATTTCCACCAGCCCGGCGAACTTCCGCCGCGCGATCGCCGGCACGAGGGTCCAGTCGTTGGGGTTGGGCAACGGGCGCAGGGCCGCGGCGTGGTCGTGTTCGTCGGCGTGCTCGAACGCGACGTTGGAGCGGCTGTGGGCCAACCGTGTGACCAGACGGAGCATGACCGGCAGGCCGATCTCCTCCGAGTAGGTAAACGCCCGATGGGTCAGCTCGTAGGCCTCCTGCTGATCCGAGGGCTCGAAGATCGGAATCTGGGCGAACTCGCCATAGTGACGACTGTCCTGCTCGTTCTGCGACGAGTGCATGCCGGGGTCGTCGGCGACGACCAGCACGAGACCCGCATTGACACCGGTTAGCGCCGAATTGACGAACGGGTCGGCGGCCACGTTCAGTCCGACGTGTTTCATCGAGACTAGCGCGCGGCGACCGGCGTAGGACATGCCGAGGGCCTCCTCGTAGGCGGCCTTCTCGTTGGCCGACCACAGCGCGGAGACCTTCCCGTTCCGTCCCGGCTCGTTCGCGATGTATTCGAAGACTTCGGTGGACGGTGTTCCGGGATACGAAAAAACGCCTCCGATACCGGCGTCCATCGCGGCCTGCGCCACCGCCTCGTTTCCCAGAAGCAAACGGGTTCTCATCGCGACACCCCCTTCGAGTAGGAGACACGTTTCCAGATTCGGCCTTTAAGTCATCGTATCCAGATGGCGACCCACCGACCATGGCAACAATCGACCGTCCGGGTCAGTAGACCGTCGACCGCAAGACCTAGAATGACCTCATGAAACGCACTCACAGCGACGGCGATCGAGAGTTCAACCCGGAGACCCTGGCCCTGGGCTACGGCTACGACCCCGAACTCTCCCAGCAGGCGGTCAAGCCGCCGGTTTTTCTGACCTCGACGTTTCAGTTTGCGTCGGCCGCGGAGGGCAAGCGGTTCTTCGAGCTGGCCTACGGCCTGCGGGAAGCGGACGCCGGTGAGGAACGAGGGCTGATCTACAGCCGTCTCAACAACCCCAACCTGCAGATCTTCGAGGAACGGATGGCGGTCTGGGACCGCACCGAGATGGGCGCCACGTTCGCCACCGGTATGGCGGCGATCTCGACGACGCTGCTGGCCCTGGTCAAGCCCGGCGATGTCGTGCTGTCGACGACACCGGTCTATGGCGGGACCCACTATCTGTTCGAACACGTCCTCCGTTCGTTCGGCGTCACGGTGCACTTCGTGCCGGCCGGTGACGGCGTGGCGCAGTCCATGCGAGACGTTGCGAAAGAGGTCGGCCCCGAGAAGGTGCGGGTCCTGTTCCTCGAGACACCCGCCAACCCCAACATGGAACACAGCGACATCGCGGCCGTCGCAGGTTTGGCAAAGGAGCTGAACAACGACGTCGTGACGGTCGTCGACAACACCCTGCTGGGGCCGGTGTTCCAGCGACCGGCCGACCTGGGCGCCGACATCGTGATCTACTCGGCGACGAAATTCCTGGGCGGGCACAGCGATCTGGTGGCGGGGGTCGCCACGGGTCCCGAGCGGCTCATGCGACCGATCCTCGATCTGCGTACGATTCTCGGCACGATCACCACCCCATTCAACGGCTGGCTGCTGCTGCGCTCCCTGGAAACGGTTTCGGTACGCATGCGTCGGCAGGCCAAGAGCGCGGGGGTGTTGGCCCGTCTGCTGGCCGAACATCCGCGGGTCACCCGCGTACTCCATCCGTCGCTGCTCGAGCAAGGGTCCCCGCAGCAGACGTTGTTCCAGCGACAGTGCACCGGGCAGGGTTCGTTACTGGCGTTCGAGGTGGATGGCGGCGAGGAGGCGGCGTTTGCCGTCCTCGATCGCTTCGAGGTCTTCCGGCTGGCGGTCTCGTTGGGTGGCACCGAGAGCCTGGTCGAACACCCGATGTCGATGACCCACGCCGACATGGATCCGGAACAGCTGGAGCGGCTGGGGGTAAGTGCCGGGCTGATCCGGGTGTCGGTGGGGATTGAACATCTGTCGGATCTTAAGCGGGACCTGCTGTTTGCCTTGAAGGTCTGAATCGATAGGCATCGCGCGCCCCTAACGAAACCCGCGAAGGATTCTCCCCCCGCCGCATTCGCGATGCGCGACCCCGGAGGCGTGCGCAACGCCGAACCCTAGGGGCACCCGGCCCCGGAGTTCGCGATCCCGGCATCGCGCGGTGCCGCCTGCGACGGACCCGCGCCGTCGTAGGTCCCGCCGCCGCAATCCGCGGCACGGACGAGGAACCAGAACGCCTCGCCCGGCGCCGGATCGCCGCCGTGAAGCGCGCTGACGGCCGGCGTGTTGTCCTCGACGCAGTCGAGGATCGAACCGGTGTAGTTGCCCCCGCTCGAGCGAAGCAGCCCGAGATCTCCTCGCGTGACATCAAATCCGGTCGCGCCGGGTAGCGGAGCCCAGTCCAGTTGGGTCATCCCACCCGCCGCCTTGTCCAGCGTTACCGAGGGCGATCCGACCGGAACGGAACAGGTCCAGTTCGCCTTCAATTGAAAAGGATTCGGTCCCATCGACTCGAACGAGATCCAACCGAAGTTCTCGGCCCACGCGTGGCCGCTGAACGACCCCGTCGTGCTGTCGATCACCACGCCATAGCTCGCCGTCCCGCAGGATCCGGTGTTCGCGCAGGAAAAGCTCACCCAGCCGGCGTTTTCGGCCCAGGCGTACCCACTGAGGACACCGCCCGAGTTGTTCACACCGTAGTCGACCGTCGCGCAACTGGAGGTATTGCTGCAATCGAGGCTGATCCAGCCGAAGTTCTCGGCCCACATCCAGCCCGTCAGCTCGAACTCATCGACCTGCATCCCGGGCCCGCCGGGTCCCGTCGGTTGGGCGTTGATCCAGCCCGCGTTCTCGGACCAGGCGTACTTGTTAAGCGGGTCGATGTTCTCCGCGAATAAAACTCCGGAAGACGCGAGTAGAAAGAGAAGAGCGACCGCTGTTCGTTTCCAAGCCATGGCCGACTCCGCTCAGTTGGTCTTGTTGTTGAGGATCAACGCACCGGCGGCGCTGATCTCGGCACCCGTGTTATCCGTCGTGAGGTTGCCGATGACCGAGGAGACGCCGTGGCTGGAAATCCCTGAACCCGTGTTGCCGGAGCTGACGTTGTTGACGATCAGCGCCCCAAGCGAACCCGAGATGCCGTGTCCGCCGTTGTTGTCGGAGACCGAACCGCGGATGACGCCGTCGCCGACCACGAGTCCATCGCCGCCGTTTCCGTCGGCGGCAGAGTTCTCGATGACACCGCCGTAAGCAACGATACCGGTTCCGGCGTTTCCGATCGCCGCACAGTTGCGAATCACGCCATTGCTGATCTGGATACCCTGCCCGCCACCGCCTATCAGACCGTTCAGGCTGGCCTGAACATTCTCGACGATCGATCCATTGCCGGCGTTGATCATTACCCCACGTTGGAACTGGCGCACGCGACCGTTACGCACCGTGATGTTGTTGAGCGTGCCCGCGCTGATCCCATCGAGCGAACCCACCTCGATATTCCCGATGATCGAGAAGCCGTTCAGGTCGAGCGTCACGTCGTCCACTTGGATCTCGATTCCGTGAGCGCCGTGGAATCCGTAGATATCCTCGGCCAGGTAGTAAGATCCGGAAAAGCTGATCACGACCGGCGTCAACGTGTCGTAGTCGTTGCGGATCGCGATCCTCGGCTCGACGTCGCTCAGGTTCTTCATCGTCGGTGCCGGTGGGCCGGGCGGCTCGAGGCTGCCCGAGTTCGAGACCCCGCAGAACGCGATCAGAGCCAAAAGAACCAGGAAAAGCTTACTTTCTTCGTGACGCATCAATCGTTCCTCCGTGTTGTGTCACCTGTTCAGACACGAGAAGTGACGCGTTTCACGATATTTGGGCGGCGAGACGTGCGGGATCGACAACAGCGGCACGAATCAGGGTTCGCGGGGCTCGATCTGCTTCCCGTCTCGTGGTTCGGTTTGTAATTGTGGATCGAGTCCGCGCCGACACGGTCGCAGGATCGAAAGTCTTAGAAGGCGAAAGCGAGCGCCCAGGTCACCCCAAAACGGGCACGCCCACCGCAAACGAGGCGTCGCGAAGAGATGTCTTCCGTTTCGCACAGCCGCGTTTCCGTCGAAACCACTAAACTACCGACTGGTACGCTTCTAGCTATGAGCACTCATCTCATCCAACGACACAGCGAGGAGGCAGACCCCGATGACAAAAACCGGAAGCACCCGTTCCACGATCATGTTCCGTGGCCTGGCAGCGCTCATCATCGTGCTCCTTTCGCATCCCACCGCCGCGATCGTGATCCGTCACGACCGTGACGATGCGCGCTACGTCGAACTGGGCGAAAGGTTTCCCGCCGCGGTGAGCGTACTTCCCGACGGCGCGGGTGTGTTGATCGCACCGGACTGGGTGCTGACCGCTGGGCATGTGGCGCGAGGTGTGTCAAGACGTTCGCCGCGAGTGAGGATCGATGGCCGCGAGTACGAGGTGGCGCGGATCTTCGTGCACCCGAACTGGCGAGAGATGGGACCTCACGACGTCGGGGTGCTAAAACTCGCGTCACCGGTGCAACGCGTGACGCCCGCCAAGCTTTACCCGCACGACGACGAGGTGGGGCAGGTGGTCACCTTCGTCGGGCGTGGCGATACGGGCACGGGCTTGACCGGACCCAAAGCGATGGACGGCAAGAAGCGGGGCGCGACGAACACGATCGTATCGGTCGACGACGACTGGATCCTGTTCAACTTCGACGAGGGCGAGGCCGCGACGGATCTCGAGGGCGTGAGCGGCCCGGGGGACAGCGGTGGGCCGGCGCTGGTCATGCGCGACGGCGCACTCTACACCGTCGGTATCAGTGTCTTCAGCGACGGTCGCGGGAAGGGCCCGGGGCGCTACGGCGTGCGCGAGGGCTACACCCGTGTGTCGACCCATCGCAAGTGGATCGAGTCGATCGTCTCGGGAAGGAGCACGGAGGGCGAAGTTCGTATCGGAGCGGATGGCGCCTCGGCGCAACACCCCGGCGCTGCAATCGCCGTTCCGCTGGGCGGCGGCGAACTCGTCGCGCTACCCGACTCACCCGTCGGCGCGCTGGTCGCGAAGTACATCGAGGTCTACAACAGCAACAGCGACGCGACTATGTCCGCGTTTATCTCGGCCCATTTCGCCGAGTCCTACCGCGCGAGCAAGTCAGACGGGGAGCACCTCGATCTGTATCACCGACTGTATGGAGAGCACTTCGGACCGCTCACGGTGTACCAGGTCGTTCGAGCGGACGACGCCGGTCTCACCGTGCTGTTCCGGTCGGAGAAGGGGCCACTGGCCGAGTTTACCTTCGAGATCAGCCCGGGGACGCCAAAGCAGATCGGCGGTTTGCGTGTGGGCGTGGTCCAGATCGGTGGGGGGCCTGATTGAGCGGATCAGCCAGTCCGCAAGAAGAGAACGGTGAAAGGGGCTCTTCGATCGTATGGAGAACACGACGACGACACGGAACTTGACCCACGCAGGAGATTCATGTACTTCAATCCGAGAGTTTCGCATCGTCGATGCAAGGGGAGTAGGGATCATGTCGAGAGCAAGTCGATTCCATGCATTGCTTCGAAGTCGCGCCTGGGTGCTCTTGATGCTCCTGCCGGCTGTTCTCTTGTCCACGGGTTGTGATGATGACGACGTCATCGGCAACACGTCGCCCTACACTCTGAGGGTCAGTCTGAGTGCGGATTTTCAGGTGCCCCACGGTGACCAGCCGGTCAATTGGGCGCTGATTCGAGCCGCTGACGTGGTCACACTCGCCACGGGAGACGGCACGGTATCCGCCACCACGAACCCCGCTTTCACCCTGAGGGCCGGTGCGGTGCTGGAATTCGGCGTGGATTACGAGCTTCGGTACTGGATCGACTCCAACACCGGCGGCGGGACTGCCGGAGTGTGCGATCACGTAGCGATCGATCACCAGTGGAACTTCAAATTCAGAGCGCCGGACAACGATGTCAACTTGATCCTGGTCTATGACGTCGATCGGGTAGAGGACGTTTGCGCCACGTTCAACTAGTCGCGTAAGTCTGAACCGAGCGCCGCCGCGCCATTCACCGCCTCGCTGCGCGAATCCCGCCCGTTTGACGCATGCCCGGGTACAGGACCCCGAGACAGACGGAGGCGAGCATGCGACGGATCAAGAAAGACTGGTTTCTCGTACTTTTGGCCGTGCTGGCCTGCGGCAGCATCCAGGCGGATATCTTCGAGGTCGAGATCGACACCACCGCGACACAGATACCCGGTGGGCAGTTCTTCGCCTTCGGGGTCGGCCTGGCGGCGGATGCCGGCATCACCAGCGTGACGGTCACGCCGCCCGGAGGCGGGAGCCCGTTCCCACTGGTCTATGACGCGTCGGAGGATTTCTGGTTCGTCGTCTTCGAGGGCTACACCTCGCTGACCGACCTGCGCAACGACTACCCGCTGGGTGGATACCTGTTCGAGTTCAACGGCGGCGCGATGTCCAAGATGTTGATCTACATGCAGAACCAGCCGGCCTGTTACGCAGACATCACCTTCCCGACGGCGAGCTGCGTCGTCTCACCGACGCCAACCCTGACCTGGGAGCTGCCCCTCGGCTGCAGCCCGGGCGCCGTCGATGCGTTGCTCGAGGATCTCTCTGTCGACGATTCGGTGTTCGACCTGTCCTTCATCCCCGGGTCTTCAGGCAGCATCACCCTGCCCAACGGCCCGGTGACCCCACCGCCGTTCCAGCCACTGCCGCCGGGTGTGCCGCTGACGATCGGCACGCCGTACGAATTCGGCGTCGATGTCGTCGGCAGCCAGTTCTCGATCGAGTTCATCGGAGGCGACAGCTTCGAGTACTTCGCCGCCTTCCGAAACGACGTCGACATCGCTTTCACCGTCGGCGGTGACTCGGCCGTCATCGAGCTCACGGTCAAGCGCGACGAGCTTGAGTGGGCTTGCTCCGGCGCCGACACGATCGGGTATGACGTCGTGCGCGGCGACCTGGCGACGCTCATCGGCGGCTCCGGGGATTACGCCAACGCCACGCTTGGTTGCGTGATCGACGACCATCCCGACCGCCGGGACCGGCTATTGGTACCTCGTGCGTGAAGCCACCAGCACCGGTCACGGCAGCTACTCGGGAGGCGGATCAGGCGAACAACCCGGACGGGACAGCGGGATTGCAGCTTCCGGAATGGATTGCCCTTGAGCCGTTGGGTGCGGGCCCGGCTTTTCTCACCCGTCATTGACCACGGCGCCATTCCGGCGTAAGGTCCGGGTATCGCCAAAATCCAGGTGGGGGTTAACCGGTCAGGGAGGAGGTTCTCTGATGACCAGGCATACTTCTCGTTTCGGATCTCTCATCGGCGTTTTTCTGCTCACCCAATTCGTGTTTTCGTTGCCCGGGCCGGCTGCTGCGGATCTCGATGGCGACGGCATCGAAGACTGCTCCGGAGCAGGTCAAACCGTGCTGGTCGGGCAGGGATCCCCGATGACCTATCTGGCGAACTCGGCGGATCCGGTTGTCGGGATGTTCTGGTCGTCACCGGCGTTCGACGACTCGGGTTGGCAAGTCGGAACCTACGGCGTCGGGTACGAGGCGGGCAGCGGTGCGGAGAACCTGATCGGCACCGTGGTGCCGGTCGGGAGCTACTCCGTTTATACGAGAAGCCTGTTCACGATCAACGACGTGTCTCTGGTGGCGAACCTGAAATTGGGCGCCGACTACGACGACGGGTATGCGGCCTGGATCAATGGCGTCGGCGTGTTTCAGTCCGCGGAGTTGCCACCCGGCCCGCCCGGGTGGAACACCCTCAGCGCTTCACACGAGTCCAGTAACGGCGTCGCTCCGGACTTCTCTCCACTACAGGACATCTCGTCGCTCGGCATTCCCTCCCTGAACAACGGCGTGAACGTGCTGGCCGTGGCGGTCTGGAACGACAGCCCGACCTCGCCGGACCTGGTGCTCGTTCCCCAGTTGAGCATGGACGCCGGGTTCTGTGACAACTGCCCCGGCGTGTACAACCCGATGCAGGCAGACGTCGACGCCGACGGTGTCGGAGATGTATGCGACAACTGTCCTTCGGATCCTAACCCGAATCAACTGGACTCCGATTTCGACGGCATCGGCGACGTTTGCGACGACCCCGACGGCGTCATCCACATCTTGTTCAGCGATAAGGAATGGATCGAGTGGGATAGCTCGACATCGTTCGAGGCGTGGAACCTCTACCGCGGCGGTTTCGACGAGTTGCAAGCCACCGGAGTCTACACGCAGACGACCAATCCAATGGCGATCCGCCACTGCGGCTTGACGCTCACGTCGCTCAACGAACCGATGACCCCTCTCGCGGGCGAGGTGGTCTTCTATCTGATCAGCGGCAGCATCGACACCAACGAATACACCCTCGGGCGCGACGGCGCGGGAAATCTGCGCCCGAACACCAACCCGTGCCTCAGCTGGCCCGAGCAACTCTTGTGTGAGGAAACAGACGGGTTCTGGGACATCGATTCCTGTTACCACTACAACTGCGGTATCTTTCCGGATTGCGACGCCATCGTCCCCGGCTGCGATTGCGGTCTGGGTAGGAACTTCGACATGCTGGTCGGCTGCTTCGATGACCCGACCTGCCCCTGAGGGGGGGCAGGTATGGACGCCGAATTCGGCCCATTTGTTATGATCGTGTGTCGGTTGGCGAACCTTTGTCATCTTTTTCTGGATGGGAGAACACCATGACCCGAAGAAAGCTGGGACTGTCGCTCGTGTTGGTTCTTGCGGTTGCATCGCTCTTCATGATTGGCTCGAGTGTCGAAGCGAAGGGACGTTGCATCTGCCCGCAGGTGTACGCGCCGGTGGAATGTGCGCACGGTAGGGTGTTCTCGAACCAGTGTGTTGCGGATTGCCGTAATGCCAAGGATTGCGTGCCGCTGGATATCTTCGAGCTGAGCGCCACCGATTCCGACGGGACGTTGGGGACGTGTGATCTCGAGCTGGAAACCGCGCCCGCGTTGACGGCGGATGCACCGGTTTTGTCGATGGACGATGTATCGGTAGAGACCGAATGCACGTCTGACTCAGACAGCATGGGGCCGCGTTGCGATAAGCAGTGTGAAAAGGACAGAAAGCGCTGCGTCCGACAGGGCAACGACGAAACGGATTGCTACAACAACGTGTTTTGTTCGTGCATGTGTGACACCTGCAACGACTGCATCTGCTGATTGGATAGAGAACCAGTTGAACGGCGTCCCCTTATCTGGGGGGCGCCGTTGCAGGTCAGAGCTACGTGGGAAGATTCCGCACTTCACGCGTGGCTCACACGACAGCTTTCGTCGCGAAGCGGCATCCGCGTAACCCACCATGGAGCCGACGAGCGGAGTCGAACCGCTGACCTGCTGATTACGAATCCTCAGCCAATGGAGCAGGCAAGTTTTGGCCGCATCCAGGATGGACTATCGTTGGTATCGATTTCCAGTTCGGACAGTGGCTCGATCTTGAGCTCATCGGATTATCTCTGCCCGCTCATCACACCTCCAATGCATTGTTGTAACGCTGGAAAGTGTCTAGGAAACCCGAGGCGATTCAGACAGCTATCGCCGTGCCGAGGTGGCGCAAGATCCGCGGCCAGATACCCGAGTCCCTCATCGCGGCCGACATGGACTCCGATGGGAAGGATGAGCTTGTCGCCGACTTCGGTCCTGGTACCGGTCTACTGATCTACCGCGACATCGGTGGTGAAGTCTGGCAGTGGACGACAGAATCGCCACCAAGCGAACTGGGGATCGGCGAGAACTCCAGCCCGGGTGCGTTGGCCGTGGCCGAGTTGGGGACGACTACCGAATCGGCGACGCTCAAATCGCGTGGCAATCGTGACGTGAAGATGAGTGGCCCAAAGACTGGTTCTCCGAGCAACGGTGGGCTGAAGCGACCCCTTCGCTAGTCGCAACCGCGGCCAAGAGGTTCTATCCACCTTTTTTCGGAAACCGTGTCTGGTAACAATTGCTATGTCAACCACGCTCATCCCGAACCGACTCAAACTACCCGTAGAATAACCCGACATGCATCCGCCAACGCTTCGGAGCCGTCGGCAAGTACGGCAGCATCGCCGTGGTCGAGCGGTTCATCCGGACGTTGAAGACCGAGTAGACGAGACGCTTGCTGGTCCCCTACCAGCGCACCGCCCTGCGCCGGGAACTGGCGCTGTATGTTGACTGGTACAACGGGCACCGGCCTCGCGACACCCTCGACTCCGTAACCCCTGATGAGATCTACTTCGGCCGTCGGCCGGCCTCGCGCAAACCACGGCTCGAGCCGCGGAGATCTTGGCCGCGAGGCTCGCCTTGTGCCGGGCCGCAGGCAGCCGTTCGTGGTCGTCGCGGCGACCGGCTGGAACTCGACGTCAGCTACCTGGTCGGTCGCAGACATCTCCCAATCGTTGAGTTGAAGCGCGCGGCGTAGGCGTACCCGCCCGAGGTGATTTCCTTCGCAAACGTGGGGGGTGGTTTGTGCGGTGCGGCGTTGTCGGTGGCCGTTTGTTCCCTGGATCGCGGAATCGACTCGACTTCCGCTCGTCATCATCAACATTGAGCGACTCGATGGCGGCTAGTCGTCGCTGCTTTCATGGCCTTCCTGACCGTTCACTTTCGCTGGTCGGGTACAGGGATTCGCTGTCCGCATGACCGTTCAGTTTCGGTGGACGGGTACATTAGCTCTGGGTTATCTGACCTAGACAATTGAGTCTCCTGCTCCATAGACCGGCCTGCTCCCCTCTGGGAAACTGTTAAGGAGTGTCTGAACCCACCCAACCAAACCTGGCGAAAGGGAGTAGGGAGATGAAGAAGCTACACAGTTTGCTAGTTGCCCTGGCCGTTGTTCTGTTCCTGCCCAGCATCGCACTTGCACAGGCAGACCCTCCGCCGGTACCCGGCGAGGTCTTCGGGACAGGTTTCCACTTCGAGATCACCAACAGCGATTACCTCGACGTCGTTCTCGACAGCACCGAGGAGGTGGACGTGCGCCTCCACGCGATGGGCGAGATGATCATAGTCAGCGTCGCTGCTGCCTCGGGCGCGACTTCCACGGAGTTGACGATCAGCGGCCTAGCGCCGAACACGACCTACTACCTGCGCGACGATGGCCCCGAAGCAGAAACCTTCATCAGCGATGCCAACGGAAGCCACGTTCTTACCCAGGATCTGGCGGAGCCCCGCTTGTTAATGATTCGAACCACACCGGGGACGTACCACATCACATCAGGGCAAAACGAATGCAACCTGTTCGGGACTTGGGACGAAGCGACGAAAACCTGCACACTGACCCAGGACATCTCGGACTACATCTACGTCTACCAGATGCCCGGCTTGACCCTCGACGGCAACGGCTATCGGCTGACGTATTCCGGAGGTTATTCCATACTTGCCCGCTCCTGCAACGACTGCACAATCAAGAACTTTGACATTGACTCCGACCGCGGCGTGGCTCTTTCTAGGTCGGATCGTAGCACCCTTGTCGACAACACTATCCGTGTCCGTCGTGAGGCCGTCAGCGTCTTCAATTCATGGGATGTGACCGTAAGCGGTAACACGTTCAACGGATGGTATCCCTCTTTTCACTTCTTCAACCTTCAGTATTCGTACCGGGGCGTGTTCACCCGCAACACGGCAAGCGGGTTCAGCTACAGTATTAGTCTCTATCGTTCGCACGACAACTTGATTTACAACAACAACATCGAGAGCGACGCGTCGTTTAAACGAGCAGGCAGTTACTGGTCTTCCGGGAACGCCTTCAACAAGCCTTTCCCCGAGGGTGGCAACTGGTGGGGGCACCACGACGATCCCGGGGAAGGCTGTCACGACATCGACGGGAACGGGTGTTGTGACGATGCCCTCGAGGTTGGTTGGGAATACTATATGGCTCCCGGAGGCCTCTACGACCATCTCCCCTGGACGGAGCCAAATGGCTGGGAGGGCAACCAGCCACCGGTCGCCGACGCGGGGCCAGACCAGACGCTGGGGGCCACCTGCAGCGGCTCCGACCGAACGTCTCCGGTGACACTCGACGGGTCGAGTTCGTACGATCCCGACGACGACTCGCTCACCTACAGTTGGGAAGGTCCGACCTGTCCGACGACGCCCGGGGTGACCCCGAGCGTCGATCTCGACCGCGGCAGCCATACGATCACCCTGATGGTCGACGACGGCAACGGTGGGACCGCCACCGACGACGTAGTTATCACGCTACAGGACACGACGGCGCCAGAAGTTACGGCTCCGGCGGCGTCGGAGGTCGCCTGCACGCAGGTCTCGGCCGAAGGGCTGGGTCAGTGCCCCGCCGATGATCTGGTCGTGGTCGACTGGCTGGCTTCGGCGGCGGTCAGCGATGCCTGCGACCCGGCGCCGGCGATGACCGACGATTGCCCGCCGATACTCGGCGTGGACACGACCACGGTGACCTTCACCGGGACGGACGTCGATGGGAACGCCGGCACCGACAGCTCCACGGTGCAGGTGCTCTACGGCTGGGGCGGCTTCAAGCCGCCGATCCGGGACGACGGGGAGGCCTCGATCAAGCAGAGCAATAAGGGACGGACGATCCCGATCAAGTTCACGCTGGATTGCGGTGGCACATCCGTCAGCGGGGCAGTGGCCTCGATCGCGGTGTACAAAATGCTCGATACGGACACCGGAACCGTCGATGAGACCGACATGACCGAGGACTCGGGCAACTCTGGCGACGACGGCAACGTGTTCCGCTGGGACGCGGTGGATCAGCACTACATATTCAACCTGGCCACCAAGGGCTACGACGCCCCGGCGACCTACCAGATCCACGTCACGCTGGACGACGGGACGGTGAAGATCGTCGAATTCTCGCTGCGCAAGTAGGCACCATCGATCTCGGGGGACGCTAGGCCGTACGCGGTCGGCGCCCCCATCGCTGGCTCGTCCTCAGCAACCGTGGGTAAGAAGAACAAGAGCCCTTCTTCGAACTCACAGAGTACTTCGCAGGTTCAGCGTCTGATGAACATGCGCTTACGTGAAACCCAAGCCTACTTGAGCGATTCGCCAAGACGTGGATGAAAGCTCCTATCCCGTGCTGACCCGTGCCGTCCAAATACACGGCCGAACCCGAATCCGGGCAATTCTACCGCGTCCACGCAACCGCGGACAACTGTCGAGCGAGCACCGATCTCGCTACGATCCGCGAATGGCACCAGTGCTCCACCCCTGGCAGATCCTCGTGGCCGCTGTACCGGTCCAGCGAAAGTAAACGCTTCCACCTCCGCGCTAGGTTCCCACGCCTCAACGACTTAGTCTAGCCTCCCACGGACAATGCCAGGATTCTTTTTCGGAGGCTTCGATGCTGGGCAACCACTCCCGCCCCAGGATTCGCGGCTAAGAGGTTCTATCCACCTTTTTCGGAAACCGTGTCTGGTAACAAGTGCTATGTCAACCACGCTCATCCCGAGCCGACTCAAACTGCCCGTAGAATAACCCGACATCGGTATGAATCGACAGTATGGCCGGGGTTTTCAGCTGGCGGCGACGACCGGCGGACGCACGGCGATCTTCGGAAGCGCTGCGGGTCAGGCTGCCGGGCGAGTGTGATAGGAATCGGGAGAGCTCGCGGAGGGTCGCTCTGCAGGGGTAGCGTGAAGCCCGCGACCGGCTCGGACCATGCGGGACCGGACTTCCGGTTTCCTCCGCGAAACGCTCCGGACTCAGGTCGGAGACTCGAGGACTACTCGACCACCCGTCGCGAGCCGATGGTAGATCCTGTGGTAGGGTTTTGGGAACGCTCTCGCGTCGCACTCGCGCGTGACGACGGACGAACTCTCGCGGTCGCAGAGGGTTACCCGGTGAGAGGATTGGAGCCGACGAGCGGAGTCGAACCGCTGACCTGCTGTTGACGAATCAGCCGGTGTTGTGGGTTTTCGCCTTTTAAAACGCGCCTCTGGGAGGTTTGTGGGATGCGCCGGGCTGCGACGACGCTGCTCCGCTGCGGGAAATGATCTGTACGGGTGGCCGTCGGACGAGGACGTCAGTCGTCCGCAGGGAGCCGACGGGCCGCTGACAAACGCTCCCGCGCCTTGACGGTCCGTGAATGCTCGGAACCGACGGTCCGCTCGTAAACCGTGACCGACTCGGCCAGCAGAACCTCCGCCGCAGACCACTCGCCTTGCTCCATGCGCACCCGCGCGAGATGTCCGAGGGTCCCGGCGATCAACGGGTGTGGCCCGTCAAACATCGTCCGTCGCGCGGCAAGGGCTCGCTGCAAGACGGGGTCCGCCTGATCGAACCGCTCTAGGTCGAGCAACAAGACGCCCAGGTTGTTCAATGTCGCCGCCGTCGCTGGATGGTCGTCGCCGTACAACCGAACCCGCGTCTCGAGGGCTTCACGGTAAAACGGCTCAGCGTCTACCAGCCGTTCCTGCCGATGTAAAGAAGTGGCGATCTCCTGCGCGCTCATCGCCGCCTGCGCGGGGTGCGGCTCTTCGAGACGAAGGTAAGCGTCGCGGTTTTTGCGGAACAGGGCCTCGGCCTCCGGATGCCGATCCAGCTTCGACAACGTTCGGCCCAGGTTGTGGCGGGCCAACAGCACCTCCGGGTGGTCCGGGCCGAGCGTTTCGATGAAGATCCGTTCGGCGTCGCGAAACTGAGTCTCTGCCTCTTCGAAACGACGTTGCTCGAGCAACGAGTTGCCCAGGTTGACTATCACCGACGCGACCTCGGCACTCTCGCTGCCGAAGTGTCGGCTCCGCGCCAGTAGGGAGCGCCGCAGCAACTCGCTTGCCTCCTCAAAACGCCCGAGTTCGGTCGCCGCGATCGCGACCCGGCTGGCGAGGGTCGCCGCCCGCGGATCGTCCTCGCCGACGGCCGCGAACGCCTGACTGTAGTGCGTGTACGCCTCGTCGAACGCAGCGAGACTGAAGTAGACGTCACCGATCGTCTTCTGCAGATCGGAACGCGCGTCCGGTTGGTCGATCAATTCGTCTTCGATCCGTCGGGCACCCTGCTCAAGAATCTGTCGTGCGGTCACCTCCACACCCAGCGTGCGATCCGGGTCCGCCGCCTCGAACAGACTCAGCAGAAAGTCGTGTGTCTGTTCCGCGCGCAGCATCTGCGCCCGCGCGTCGTCACGCTCTCGTGCCGTCTCCCGGGCTTGCCAGCCTGTAGCGACCAGGCCGGCGAGAAGCGCGACGATCACCGCCGCAACGCCGACCATCAGACCCCGCCGACGCCGTACGAATTTGCCCAGGCGGTAACCGATCGTCGGCCGCCGCGCACGAATCGGTAAACCGGCCAGGTAGCGCTCGATGTCATCGAGGAACGCATCCATGGAGACATATCGATCGCTCGGATCCTTGCGCAGCGCCTTCATCACGATCGCATCGAGGTCTCCGCGGAGACTTCGCGCAACTACCGAGTCTCGTGACACGCGGGTGCTGGGCGGTGGCGGATCTTCCTCGCAGCAAATCCGTTCGATAGCCGACGGCGAAACATCGTCGAGAGTCTGGGCGCGAGTACCGCTGAGTAGCTCGTACATCAGCAGTCCGAGCTGATAAACGTCGGAAGCGGTCGTAATCGACTCGCCGCGAACCTGCTCCGGGCTGGCGTACTCCGGAGTCATCACGCGCATCGTCCGTCGCGTCGGCGGCGCCTCGGAGGCGAACCGGCCGCGCTCAAGCAGTTTGGCGATGCCGAAGTCGAGAAGTTTTACGGTCCCGCGTTCGTCGACCAAAACGTTCGATGGCTTCACGTCACGGTGAACTACCAGATTGGTGTGTGCGTAGCGCAGCGCCTCGCCGACCTGAGTCACCAGCCGTAACCGCGTGTCGATGGCAAGTCCCCTAGACTCGCACCATGCGTCGATGGGCTGACCGCGGACCAACTCCATCGCCAGGTACGGCCGGCCGTCGTCCGCAACGCCGCCGTCGAGCAGACCGGCGATGTTGGGGTGATCGAGAGTCGCCAGGATCGATCGCTCCTGTTCGAAGCGCGACAAGGCCTCATCCGTCGCGCCGCCGCCATGGAGCACCTTCAGTGCCACCGTTTGCTCGAGTGTCGGATCGTCTCGCTCCGCGACGTAGACCACCGCCATCCCGCCACGAGCCAGTTCGCGGTCGATGCGCCAGCGGCCGAAACGCTCGGGGGGCGGCAGCGAAGGTGCGACGTCGTCGGACCAGATTGTCTGCCACAGCGGGCCGCCCGCCAGAGCACCCGGCGTGAGCTCCGCGTCCTCGACTTCCGTGGCTCGGAGCATGGCCTCGACCTCTCGGCGCAGTTCCATATCTTCTGCGCAGTGCTTGCGCAGCCATGTCTCACGCTCGTCGGGATCGACCTCGAGCGCCGACGCGAACGTCCTGTCTATCCGGCGGCGTCGGTCGTTGCTCATCGGTCGTCCGCCGCTCGCAGTGCGTCCAGGTCTCGCCGCAACCAGGCTCGAGCACGTTGCCAGTAGCGCTCGACGGTGCGCGACGACACGTCCATCACCGATGCGGTCTCCTCCGCCGAGAAGCCAGCGTAGAAACGACATTCCACCACCTGAACGAGCCGTGGATCAAGGCGACCCAGGCCCTCGAGAGCGGCGTCGACGTCGAGCGCCAGTTCAGACTGACGCAGCAGCGTCGGCTGCTCTTCGTCCAGCGTGATGGGCCGCTGACCGGCTCCGCGCTTGACGGCCATCCGCTCGCGCACGCGATCAACGATCAGGTGCCGCATCGCGGTGGCCGAAGCGGCGAAGAAGTGATGCCGGTCCCGCCACGACGCGCCCTCGTGACCCGCAAGTCTCAGGTAGGTCTCGTGGACCAGTGCGGTGGTATCGAGCTGCTCTCGACTCGGTTTCGACTGGAGCTGGCGATGGGCCAGACGCTTGAGGTCGCCGTAGATCAATCCGATCGCCTCGGAAAGCGCACCTTCCTCGCCGCGCTCGTGGGCGCGCAACAACTGGGTGATCTTCGGCGATCGTTCTTCCATCGCTAACCGTCGGGACCGGGGGTTCCGGACGAGTGTACGACAGACCGGGCATCGCCGAGTCGTTAGTCGGCGATCGTGTCTCCACTGGGCACTCGTAGCGGGACCTGGTCTCGCAGGTCGATGCTGTCGGGATCGGTCAAGGCATGAAGGAAATCGATCAGACTGCGGAACTCACGCTCGGAGAGGAAGACCGGATCCAACTCGTTGGCGCTGGCGATCGCGGCCCGCCGGGCAGGGTCGCTCTGCACTGCCAGGTCGAGCGCGTCCAGGTCCGGGCGCGCGGGCAACAGCGCCTGAGCCGGATCGTAATCCTCGAGTGCTTGTTCCGGATCGAGATGGTGCCGCACGACCGCCTCGAGGTCGCCGTAGGCACCGGCGTGGCCGAAGGGTCCGGTCAACGCGACATTGCGCAGCGTCGGCGTGCGGAACTTGTAGCGGTCCGCCGGATCGCCGGTCACCCGTTCACGACCGAAGTCCTCGTGACCATCGAAGCCGTCGCCTTTGCCCGGTCCGATTTGCGGCATGGCGATCGCGTGGAACTCCTGATCGGTCTGGAAGGTGCCGGCATGGCAGCTCGCGCATTTTGCTCGGCCGTAGAACAACCGCATTCCCCGCTGTGCTGAGATGCTGAGTGCCTGTCGCTCACCACGCAGGTAGCGATCGAAGGGACTGTTGTCCGCCCGCCACTGCGTCGCCTCAAACGCCGCAATCGCGTTGGCGACGTGGACGAAGGTGATGTCGTCCGGTTGGACGATGTCGTCGTAGGCCACCTCGAACATGGCGACGTACTCGGGCGTGTCACGCAATCGTTGGGCGAGCAGTTCCCAGACGCCGTCCGGACCTGCCAGCACGCCGGCTGCCGCCGCGCCGCCCACGTCGCTGTCTTCCGGCCGGCCAGCCATCTCGGTCGCGCTGGTGACGGGAAACATCGCCTGCACGGCGAGAGCGTTGTCGAGACCGTCGGGTAGGTCGCTGCCAGCCGGCGAGAGGAAGCCGCCGGGCTGCGCCGTGTCTTGCCGCACCCGGCCGTCGTGGAACATCACCGTGAATTCAACGGCGCCAAGGTTGAATATTGCCGGTGAATTTCGCGGCACCCGTTCGAGAACGCCGTCGGTCTGGTCTCCGGTCGCCCGCGTGACCGACAGCCCACGACCGCCGACACCAAGCGGCAGCGACAGACCGTCGCTCGTGTGGGACAGCGGGTGGTGGCACGTCGCACACGCTACGTTTCGATTGCCGCTGAGGATCTTATCGAAGAACAGCGCCGAACCCAGGTCGACCTTCGCCGGCGTGGCACCGGCAAAGTCTTCCGCACTCGCCGGCGGGGGCAAGAGCCGCGACGCGGAACCAGCGCGCCGTGCCATCTCGATCGGGCGCGTGGAGTCGGCCATGGCGGTCGCCAGGCATACCAATGAGAGGGTGAACAGGATCGTCGCGGTGTGCCGTCGTCGCATCTGTGCCTCCTTGACCGCGCCCAGAGGAGGCGCGGGATGGGGTTTCACTCCCATCCACGGAAAAGCGCGGACGATTCCGACAGGTTTTCTTCGCGGAGGCGGCGCTCCCGGAAAGTTGGCTCCTCAACCTCCTCTCGAAACGAACCCGCTTAACAGGAATTCTTGCGACTGTTTAGACCTCGCGAGCAGATCCAGGGGGAGTGCGCCGATCATCGGTCGCATGACGAGCCGATCGCTTGACGGCGGATGGACTCGCCGCCGCGACCGGTCCCTTACGGCTGCCCTACATGACTCTGCCGACCCAGGGGCCGTCACGCGTAACCCATTGCCACCATGGAGCCGACGAGCGGAGTCGAACCGCTGACCTGCTGATTACGAATCAGCTGCTCTACCAGCTGAGCTACGTCGGCGCCAAAGAAGTGCGCCGTTTTATAGCAGATACGACCGTCCCCCGGCAATGTGGCCCGCCCCCGGAATCCGGTATATCGTCCCGTATCCACCGAGGGGAGCACACCGATGAAACGTCCAGACCTGAACCCGCTACTGCTATTTCTGACCCTTCTCCTGGCCTGCCTGCCGCTCATGGCGCAGGAAACCGAACAGCCCGCGGAAGAACCCAAACTGTCACGGGCCCAGACGATGGGGCAGCCCAGCGCGGCTCACGAGAAGATCATGGCCCGGGAGGGGACCTGGCGGGTCAAGGCGCAGATGACCATGGCCGACGGCCAGGTGATCGAGAACAGCGGCATCATGCAGAGCGAGGCCTCCCTCGACGGACGCTTCCTGACGTCCCTGTTCAAGGGCGAGTTCATGGGCTACCCGTTTCTCGGTCGAAGCGTCGACGGCTACGACAACGAGACAAACAAATACGTCTCGCTGTGGTTCGACAACACGTCCACCCAGATCGTCGCCTACTACGGAACCTCCGAGGACGACGGGGAGACGATCACCTACTTCGCCGACACGGTCGATGGCGAGACCGGCGAGAAGGTTCGGCTAAAGTCGGTCCATCGTGCGCAGAGTGATTCTCAGCACACCGTCGAGGAGTTCCGCATGTCCGAGGGCGACGAGGACTGGGCTCTGACGATGCGTGTGATCAGCTCGCGCTAACCGGAAGCACCCACGTGCGATTCGACGACTACCTCGCCGCACTCGCACAGGCACAGACACGGCCGTTGCCTGCCACCGACGCGCAGATCCTGATGGCGCCGGAGCCAAGAAGCGGCTGGGAGCCGGGTCGCATCCCCGAAGACTGTCGCGCCGGTGCCGCGCTGTTGGTGGTGTTTCCCATCGACGGTTGGAGCCACCTGCTGCTGACCAAGCGTGCGTCGCATCTTCGTCATCATCCCGGTCAGGTGGCGTTTCCCGGCGGGGAGCTGGACGCCGACGAGTCGATCACGGAGGCCGCGCGGCGGGAGGCCCACGAGGAGGTGGGCATTTCCGTCGATGAGGTTCGCGTCGATGCCACGTTGACGCCGCTGCACGTTCCGGTCAGTCGGTATGCGATCCATCCCGTGCTGGCACACCTGAAACATCGACCGACCCTCGTCGCGGCGCCCGACGAGGTGGCGCAGATCCTCGAGATCCCACTGGGAGAGTTGGCGCGTCCCGACGGTCGCAAGATCGACCTTCGCGAGCGCGGCGACCAGACCCATCGCGTTCCGTACCTGGACGTGGCAGGCGAGCGGCTATGGGGTGCGACGGCGATGATCGTCGCCGAGTGGCTGGTCTGGATCGGTTACGGCGACAACCCGTGGCAACGCAGGCAGTCCTCGCCGAGGGGATGATTCGGGCCTCTGGGGTCGGACCCGGTCGGGCCATGACAGGACACGCAGGCCTCTCCGGTGTCCAACCTGTGGTCCGCGTCTGCGGGGAGCAGCGGTGGTTGCCGCAATTCCCGCAACAGGAAGGCGATGCCCGCGACGCCGACCACGAGCGAGATGAGGAGGATCTTCTGGGTTCGATTCATGATGACGGGATTATACGGATGTTGCCCGGGCGAGGGGCGGAACCTACGTTCAAGCAGGGGGAGGCGTCAGCCTCGGAGCACGCATGTGGGGTCGTCCCAAGTCGACAGTGATGATCGTGGCCAATCAGGCTTCCACGCCGTCTCTACGCCCGGGGTTCCTCGACGAGGCTCGTCTCCAGATGGTCGACCTGGACGCCGATTGCCTGCAGGTCGCCCGTGAGGCCCGTCCGGGCCTGATCATCGAGGATGTGGACGCCGACGACACGCAACGCTGTCTCGATCTCTGTCAGCAACTGAAGACCGATCCTCAGACCCGGGGAATACCCCTGGTGGCGGTGGCCTTCCAGGGCAGCGAGCAGCAGGCCAGAGAGGCCAGGGCCGACGTGGTCCTGCGAAAGCCCATCGTCCAGAGCGAGTACTTCGACACCATCTGCCGCTACGTACGGATGCCCCGTCGCCGCGAAAATCGTCATCAGATCAACCTTCGTTTCCAGTTCGAGCACGATGGGCGGCGAGGACAGGCGTTCTCCAGGGATCTCTCGCCCTACGGTGCCTACCTCAAGACGGATTTCGGGGTCGATGTCGGCGAGGGCGGCACGACGATCCGACTTCACTTCCGGCTGCCGGGTGACAGCCGCGAGATCCATTGCCTGGGTGATCTGCGCCGCGCGGTCCCGTACCGCCCGGGGGACGCCGCGACGGCGGGGTTTGCCGTGGAGTTCGTGAAGATGGATCCGCGAGACCTGGCTCGGATGCGAGCGTTCCTGGAGCGGGGCGACCGACCGGTCTAACGCACGTCCAGAGACAGCGACAGCGGAATCCTCGCCGGCGCACAGTAGCCGCTATCCGTGACACAGTAGAAGTAGACCAACTGCGCCTCGATCTGATGATGGCCCGAATGCGCGTCGACGGCGATGGGCACTTCCAATTCGATCGCGTCGATCTTGTCGAAATAGTTGCTGTCCATGCGGTCCGCCGGTGGCGGCGTCGGGTTGCCCAGCGTGGCGCTCGTCGAATCGTAGAGACCGGCATGACCCGGAAGGGACAACTTGATCTGCGGGTAGCGATTGATCTTCACGCCCTCGGCAGGTCGGAGTTGAAGCCGGAGTGTGGCCTGCCCGCCGGCGTCAACGGTGCCGGTAAGAACCTTGAAGTCGATCTTGGCCGGCTCGTCGCGGACGTTGGCCGGGGCGGCGAGGGCGACGACGGAGGTGACCAGCAGGAGTCCCATCAGGAGGGCACCGGATCGGAGCGTGATTCTCATGGGGTTCATAGTAGGTTCCGCAGAGCCAAACCGCCAAGCCGGGGTGCAAATTTGGGGTCCAATTGCCGCCGGATCCTCTTGACTGTACACTTCCCTGGAGAGAAGAGGACACGGTTTTTTACCTGAGGCGGCCGATGAGTCACGTCCCGTGGCGGCGAGTTTTGCTGTTCGTGGTGGGCGGGATCGTTCTGCTCGGCGCGACTCCGGTCCTGGCCGAGCAGATCGTCTACTTCACCAACGGCACGACGATGCCCATCCGTGACCATGTCCTCAAGGGCCAGATGGTCCACGTCGATCTCGGCAGCGACGGGTTTATCGCCTTTCCAAACGAGTTGATCCTTCGGATCGAGGTTGCCGGCAAGCGAGTCAATCTCAACGCCAGTGCGAGCACGACCGCCCGGCCCCCACGTAGAAGGGGCGAGGCCCCGCACGGCCCGGTCGACACGACGGTTCGGGCGACCCGAAAACGGACACAGGCGTCGATCGGTGCCGCGACTCCGGAGACGACGCCGTCCAGCACCGCCGGAAGCCGGGACGCCCTCACCGACGATGCGGTGGCGAGTCCGCTGGTGCAGCGTACCGATAACGCCGTCCGTGGTTTTCGCCAGCAGGCACAGAACCCCCGGGGCGGCGCCGGAGGGAGCGCCAACAGTCGTCGGACCATCGGTGCAAGCAAGCAGCGTGGTTCGGAAACGAGCCGAGAAGACGCGGTCGGTTTTCAGGCCCTGCCCGGGAAGAATCGATCGGGAGCACGGCGGGGCAGTCCCCGACCGGCGGACAACAGCGACGGCTCCCAGGCCGGCGGCTCTGAGGCCGGGAGCCCCGAAGGCGAATCCGGTTCCGAAGGCGAGTCCGGCCCCGAAGCACCCTGAGGCCCTGTCATCCAACCCACCCATCGTATCGTTGGACTCACCGGTCCCAACGCCGCCGGCAAGGGCGAGGTCGCGTCCTTCTTCGAGGGTCACGGCTTTTCCGTCTTCTCTCTGTCCGACATCATCCGTGAAGAGGCGGCAGCCCAGGGCTATCCACCCGAGCGTGAGCATCTGATTCGGATCGGAAACGAACTGCGTCGACAGGGCGGGCCGGGTGTATTGGCGAGCCGCATCCTCCCTCGACTGGGAGGCCAGGCCGTGGTCGACTCGATCCGCAACCCCGCCGAGGTCGAGGTTCTACGTCAGCAGCCCCGATTCGTGCTCCTGGGCATCGACGCCCCCATCGCGCTGCGTTTCCGGCGCGCGATGGCACGGGCCCGTCCGGGAGACTCGCAGACGCTTGAAGCGTTTGAGGCGCGAGAGGCCCAGGAGAACACCCACGATCCCGCTGCACAGCAACTGACCGCGACGTTCGCGCTGGCAGATCTGAGGATCGACAACGGCGGCGATCTAGAGGCCCTCCACCGGCGACTGACGCCGTTGCTCACAGAGTCGTTTTCGCGATAGAGTAGGCGCCATTCCAGCGCAATCCACCACCCTTCCGATCACCGAGGCATCCAAGCGATGAAGATCCAACTCCGTAAAACCGGATTCTCGAAGGCAGGCAACGATCTTCTTGTCTGTTTCGTAGGTCCCAAGAAGAAATCGCCCTTCGGTGTCGAGGATGCGGGAGTCTCTAGAGAGTTGGCCGCCGCACTACGAAAGAGCCGGTTCCGATCGGATCGCTGGGATCAATTGGCCTGGAACGTAGGCGTAGGGCGGACCGCCCGTCGCTACCTGATGCTCGGGTTGGGTGCAGGGCGTCGCACCTGGGCCGATAGTGTTCGGATCGGAGCGGCCCGGGCGATCCGTGAGGCGGCGCGTCTCCGAGCCGGGACGATCGCGGTGGCGTTGCCGGACGGTGACGACGACGGCGAGATCCTTCGCGCGGCGATGGAGGGTCTCGGGCGAGGAGGCTATGAGTTCGACCGTCATCTCACCGACGACGATCGAAAACCCAACCGTGTCGCCTCCGTCGACATCTATTGCCAGGGACGGCGGACCTCCGCGGAGGTCGTTCGACGATCCCGTGCACACAACGACGCGGTCGATCTTGCAAGGGATCTTGTCAACGAGGGTCCGTCGCGTCTTACGCCTCAGATCCTCGCCCGAGCCGCGCAGAAACGATCCCGCGAGTCGGGGCTGCGTTGCAAGGTTCTGGGTCACGCCGAATTGAAGCGACTCGGCATGAAAGCCCTCCTGGAGGTCACCCGAGGTGCGAAGGAGCCCCCACGGGTCGTTCACATGACCTATCGCCCGGCGAAGAAGACACAGGGAGCCAAGAAGCTGGTTCTGGTGGGGAAGGGCGTGACCTTCGATAGCGGGGGGCTGAATCTCAAGCCGACCGAATACATGGCGACGATGAAGTCCGACATGGGCGGGGCCGCCGCCGTCATCGCGGCGATGGGTGCCCTGAAGGCCATCGGATGTAAGCACGAGGTCCACGGCCTCGTCGGGCTGGTCGAGAATCTGACCGGCTCCAACGCGTACATGCCCGGAGATATCCTCGATACCTATCTCGGCAAGACCGTCGAGGTCGGCAATACCGATGCCGAGGGGCGGCTGGTTCTCTGTGATCTCCTGGCCTACGCCGCCAAGACGTTGCGTCCCGACGCGATGGTCGACCTCGCGACCCTGACGGGTGCGGTCGTCGTGGCGTTGGGCCCGGATGCGAGCGGTCTGTTTACCGATGACGGCGATCTGCGTGAGCAGCTTCTAGAAGCCGCAGACGCTTCCGGTGAGAAGCTCTGGCAGCTTCCCCTCTATCGCGACTATCTCCAGCTCCTGCAGCATGGCCCGGCAGACCTCAACAACGTCGGTGGGCGCTGGGGTGGCGCGATCACGGCGGCGCTGTTCTTACGAGAGTTCGTCCCACGCGATCTGCCGTGGGCCCACATCGATATCGCCGGCCCGGCATTTGCCGAGCGATCGGCCCCGGACCGTGCAATCGGTGGAAGCGGCGCGGCCGTGCCGACCTTGATCCGTTGGCTCGAGAGTCGGTAGTTGGCAGCCTCCGGGCAGACGCCCCACGGCGAGCCGGATCCGGGGGGGAGTCTTGGGATCGCCATCCTGACCGTGAGCGACAGCCGTACCGTCGCCGAGGATCGATCCGGAGACCTGATCCGCGACCTCGCCGATGAGGCCGGACACCGCATGGTCCGGAGGGGGCTCGTTGCGGACCAGCCGGAAGCGATCAGGGGCTGGGTCGCGGACGCCATTCAAGATGACCGGGTCGAGGCGATCGTCCTCACCGGCGGGACCGGAATCTCTCCCCGGGATCAAACCGTCGATACGGTGGCGAAGATGCTCGATCGAACCCTCGAGGGGTTCGGTGAACTCTTCCGCATGCTCTCGTTTGAAGAGATCGGCCCGCGAGCCCAGCTGAGTCGCGCGCTGGCCGGCGTCGCCCACGGGACACCGATCTACTGCCTGCCGGGTTCCACCGCCGCGGTCCGCCTCGGAATGCAGCGGCTGATCCTACCGGTGCTCCCGCATGTGGTCGGTGAACTAAGGCGCTAGTTCTTCAGGCTGACATCGTCGGGAGGCGTGGCCTCGATGACCGGCCCGAATTTGGCTTCATAACGGGCCAGGTTGTCGCTGAGCGCACGGACCAGTCGTTTCAGATGCCCGGGACTCACGATGACTCGTGCGTTGATCACGCCTTCCGGTGGGAAGAGGTTGGCGAAGTCCATCACGAACTCTTCGCGCGTATGCGAGACCACCATCTGATTGGAATAGACACCCGGCAGAACGCTCTCCGGGACCTTGACCTTGATCTTCTTTTGCTCTGACACGGGGGCTCCTGGTGGGGCTAGTCGAGCGCGGATTCGACAGCCGCCGAGACATCCGGATGAACCGGAAAGACAACATCGAACCCCACCATCCCGAAGATCTCCTGCACCGATCGCGAGAGCGTGGCTAGATGGAGCGTGCCCTCGCGGGCCTTGAACTGTTTGTGGATCGCCAGCAGGGCGCCCATGCCGGCAGAATCGAAGAACTGGATGTTCGCCGCGTCAAGCACGGCGATCTTGTCGTTCTCGGCAATCTGCTCGGAAAAGGCATTCTTGAACGCATCGCAGTTGTTGAGATCGATCTCGATCTTCTCGGCGACGGCGAATACCGCGATCCCTCGATCCTCGGTTCTGGTGATATTCATCTGGTCATTCCCGTTTGAACGCCCTGGACATCTGGCATCATACAATACACAGGATCCGCTAAGAGGAGCATGGGAGACAAGATGGCTGAGATCGTTTGTAGTCGATGTGGCTCGACCGGTGAGGGGATGCCAAACGCCCCGCTGCCCGGAGAACGGGGCGAACAGGTGTTGGCACAGACCTGTGTTCCGTGTTGGCGCGAGTGGCTCGGCACCCAGGTGAAGATCATCAACGAATGCTCGCTTTCACCGGCAAATCCAGAGCACTTCGCCCGTTTACTGGGCGACATGGCGACATTTCTGAATCTGAAAGCGGAGTAGTCGCGAAACGTCCTCCTTCGTTGACAGCCCCACGACCCTGACATACCTTTTACGTATAGACGTTTCCGGGAGGCGAAACCCCATGCTGCAGATGACGGACGGTGCGGTCGAGAAGGTCAAGGCCTTGCTCGACGCAGAAGACAAGAATGGTTACGGACTTCGCGTTGCCGTGCAGGGCGGTGGGTGTTCCGGGTTTCAGTACGGTCTGACCTGGGAAGAGTCGCAGAAGGAAAACGATCAGGTTCTGAAGTTCGGAGGTCTCAACGTCTTCGTCGACGCGATGTCGATGATGTACCTCGAAGCCGTGACGATTGACTACGTCGACGGACTTCAGGGTTCGGGCTTCAAGATCGAGAACCCGGACGCGACCGGTACCTGCGGTTGCGGTTCCAGCTTCTCGGTCTGACGGGGGCGGTTCGGTTGTCGACAGTATCCGTCGATCCGCATGGGTTGGCGCCCCACGCACAGCGGGGCTCGGCGACTCGCGGTCGTCGTTTCCCGGAGACGGAGCACCAGTACCGAAGCCCCTACCAGCGCGATCGCGATCGCATCATCCACTGTGCCGCGTTTCGTCGTCTCGAGTACAAGACCCAGGTGTTCGTCAATCACGAAGGCGACCACTTTCGAACGCGCCTGACCCATAGCATCGAGGTCAGCCAGATCGGCCGGACCGTCGGTCGCGCGTTGGGCCTCAACGAGGATCTGATCGAGTCGTTGGCGCTCTGTCACGATCTTGGTCACACACCCTTCGGGCATCTCGGCGAAGAAGTCCTCAATCGAAAGCTCGAAGAGGTCGGTGGCTTCAGTCACAACCGGCAAACGCTTCGCATCGTCGAAAATCTGGAGCGTCGCTACCCCGGTTTCGATGGTCTCAACCTGACCTGGGAGGTCCGGGAGGGGATCGCGAAACACTCCGGGGCTATCGATATTCTCAAGGAACCCGAGGCCGCAGAGTACGATCCCGAACGTCAGCCGCCGCTGGAGGCGCAGCTTATCGATCTTGTCGATGAGACCGCCTACAACCATCACGACGTCGACGACGGGTTGGCCGCCGGCATCCTGGATGTGGAGCGATTGGCGTCGGCGGTCCCACTGTTCGGTGACGCGTGGGAGCAAGCTCGGAGCCGGTTCCCCGGTACGAGCCAGAGACGATGTCGCTCGGAGGCCCTCCGCCGAATGATCGATACGATGGTCTCGGATCTGATCGCCGAGACAGGCCGTCGCATCGAGGCCGCAGGTGTCGAGTCGGTTGACGACGTGCGTAAGCACCCGCACCTTCTTGCCGGCATGTCACGGTCCGTGGCGGAGCAGAACAAGGCGTTGAAGGGCTACCTCCACGAGCATCTCTACCGTCACTATCGAATCGAACGGATGATGGACAAGGCCCGGCGGTTACTGCGGGCGCTCTTCGAACGTTACAGCGACAATCCGCGGCTGATGCCGACCGAGTACCAGAATCTCGATGGCAGCGATCTCTTGCCGATCAGGATTGCGGACTACATTGCGGGCATGACCGACCGTTATGCCAACGAAGAGTACAAGCGTCTGTATGACCCGACGGTTCGGGTCTAGGAGCACCCGATGTCGACCAAGCGAATTCTCGTCGTGGACGCCGAAGCGGCAATCATCGAGTTGTTGCGAGACGTGCTGACGGGGCAGGGCTACGAGGTGGACTCGGCGACGATTGCCGAAGAAGCTCTGGACCTTGTCCACGACACGATCTACGACGCGGCGATCGTCGACTTCAACCTACCGGACATGAACGGGGTCACGCTGCATCGGCAGATCCGACAGATGGACGAGGAGCTTGGAGACAAGACACTCTTCACGTCCGGGATGATGCAGAGCGAGAAGAACATTGGTTACTACTCCGCGCACGGAATGGGATTCCTGACGAAACCCTTCGAGGTCCAGGATGTGTTGGACGCGCTCGACCGTATGTGGACCGGAAAATACTGAGTCGGGCTAGCCGTCCAGCCGCTTGATCTCGGCCTCGTTCAACTCGATCGTGCTGCTCTCTCGCAGGCTATCCAGCATCGTCTGTTGGATTACCTGTTGGCGCTGCGACCGAATCTCGTCCTGCAGTGAGATCTTCGCATCGTCGAAGGCGAACTCGTCCCACGGTTCTCGGCCGGTGACCTCGTAGGCCACCGCGCCGCCCGGAGTCTCGAAGACGCCACGATCTCCGATGTAGATCGCGTCTCCGAAGAGGACGAACTCGATCTCGGAGGCCGCCAGAAGGGGCGCGTCGGGGAACGGCTGTCCCGGGGCAAGATCGCCGGAATCGCGGACGTCGGAGGAGATCTGATCGGCAAGGTCGGCCAGCGACTTGCCGGAATCCATCGCGCCCTGCGCGATCGTCGTCGCCGCCTCGCGGAAACGCAACGTCACGATGTCCGTCGTGACCTTCTCGCGACTCTCCTCGAAGGGTGCAACCTGCGGGGGCATCGACTCTACGATGGCGAGGATACCCATGCCGTCGCCCACCGCGGCGGGAGCACTGACGCTACCGACGTCCAGGGTGAAGAGGCTGTCACGGAATCCGGCCGCGCCGGCGATGCCACTGAGGGGCGTGTTCTTCTCGATAAACTGGGAGACCAGGTCGATCGATTCCCGTTCTGCCAGCGCACGCAACTCCTCCAGGGTCCTTGCGTTTGAGGCGATTCGCTCGGCTTCCTGAGCGACGAGCTCCTGCGCCCGGGAAGACTGCAGTCGGAGTTCGATGGCGGCGCGGACCTCCTCGAACGGGGTCGGTCCGGCGGCTTGTTCTTCCAAAACTTCCAGGATGTGGAATCCGAACTGGGTCTGAATGACCTCAGACAGCTGGCCGACGGGCGTGTTGAAGGCTGCCTCGTCGAATTCCGGGACCATGTCGCCGCGACCGAAGAAGCCAAGGTCGCCACCCTGTGCCGCGCTGACCGGATCCTGAGAGGTCGCCCGGGCCATCTCGTCGAAATTGGCCCCGTCCTGCAGTTGCTGCAAGATCCCATTGGCGGTCTGTTCGACGAGGGCGATGTCTTCGTCGTTCTCGGATTCGGCGGTACGCAGGAGGATATGGCGGGCCCGTCGTCGGTCCGGGTGACTGAACTCCGCGAGATTCTCCTGGTAGCTGGCGCGGGCATCCGCTTCGCTGATCTGGACCTGATCCAGGATCGACTCGCGGGTGACGACGACGTACTCGATGCGGCGAGACTCGTCGCGCTGGTAGTCGTCCAGATGGGCGTCATACCAGGCACGGGCCTCTTCATCGCTGACGTCGGTGTCGACGTCGAGATTGTCGCTGGAGACGAGGACGTAGTTCACCTTCGTCTTTTCCGTACGTCGACGGTGGAGGTTCTCCATGTCGATCTCATCGATGGCGATGGAGGTAGAGACGACGTCCAGCCACTTGGCAACCAGCATGTCCTCGGCCAGCAACGCCTCGAAGCTGGTGGTCCCGCCCGGAATCTGGCCATTGATCCTTCGCTCGTATTCCTCGCGGCCGACGAATACGCCGGAGGCGTCTTGAAGATTGGGTTCGCTGCGAATCGCGTCGGCCAACTCCTGGGGCGAAACCTCGAGTCCCAACCGAGCGGCATCGGCGATCAGTAACTCGCGATTGACCAGTTCGTTCACCGCCCGGGTGCCGATCTGGATTTGGCCACGGAACTGATCGTAGTTCTCGCCGAACATCTGGCCGAATCGACGATCGATGCGTCGAGCCGCTTGCTCGTACTCCTGAATCGAGATCTCCTTGCCGTCGATCTTGGCGGCCCAGCGTGTCGACGACGTGGGGTTGATATCGAAAAACAGGCCGAGACTGAGAATCATCGCGGCGGCAACGACGTACAGGACGAACTTTAGATGCCGCAAGTTGTCGCGCATCACGTTAAGCATGAGGCTTCTCCAGAACGTGAGTAGGATCGAACGGCGCATGGTATCCTACGCCTCAGGGAGCGGCAACTCGATGCCACGACCGATGACCCCGTCTTTTCAGGAGGTTTCCGGCAACCATGGCTCGCGGTGGAAGATCCCCCCTCGTACTGGATTGGTTCAACATCACCTATCGCAGCGTGGCCGGTGTCCTGGTCGGCGTCGTGCTGCTGGTCGCGGCCGCCGGAGGCGGTTGGTACTACGTCAAGATCTACCAGCCTCGCGCAGCCGCCAGCGGCGCCATCGACACGGCGCAGCGGAAGCTGGCCGAGGCGTCTCGCGTGGCGGACGAGGCCGCTCCGAGTCACGAGCTTCTCGAGAACGCCAATGTGAGTCTTCGCGAGGCCGAAGAGCGGTACCGGTCGTTCAGTTATGAAGATGCCCGCGTCGCTGCGATGCAATCGGAGCAGTTTTCACTGAAGATTCTTCGCCTGGCCCAGGGCTCCGACTCGGGCTCGCATCTGGTTCACTTCTTTCGGCTTGAAGGCGACGTTCGGGTCAAGAGGAGCGGCGAATTCGCCTGGGAAACCGCGGACTCAAAGATGGAGCTGAAGATCGGGGATCAGATCAAGACCGCGTCGTCCGCTTCGGCGCAGTTGCTCTATTTCGACGGGACGGTCACGACAATTCAGTCGGGATCGTTGATGGAGATTCGTGAATTGTTCGAGGACCCGGTGACGAAGGTTCGCCGCGTCCGTGAGAAATTGAATCGCGGTGAATTGGTGGCCTCGACCCAGAACCGCAACGTGGACGGTTCGTACCATGAGGTCGCCACCGAGCAGGTCGCGGCACGAACCGAAGACGAAGGGCAGTTTTCCGTCACCTACAACGACCAGTCCAAGAAGGCTTCGTTCTCGGTGTTCGACGGTCGACTCGAGGTTCGCACGGAGGGCCGTCGGGAGAGCCTTGTCGCCGGCGAGCGGATCCGCTCGAACGGAAAGAACCTGACGGGCAAGCAGATGTTGCCGGCGGTCGTACGTCTCAGTGCGCCGCGGGATCAGCGAGTCTTCATCTTTGAGAATCCGGATCAGGAGACGGTGACGCTGACGTGGGAGACCGTTCCCGGTGCCAAAAGCTACCGGCTCGAGATCGCCGACAAGCCGCTATTCGCCAATCCCCAGTACAACGCCCTACGGGAGGGGACCAGCGCGGTTCTGACGGCCATCCCCGAGGGTGTCTACTTCTGGCGGGTCGCAGCCATCTCGGGTCAGGATGTGACGGGACCCTACAGCTCCCATCGTCGCTTCCGGGTCTCGTCGGAGAAAATTCGCGATTCCAGCGATACCGAGCCGCCGATCCTCGAGATCACGGATTTTGTCCAGGTGGGAGCGACGATCATCGTGAACGGCAGGACGGAGCCCGGCGCGACACTCTGGGCCGATAACGAGAAGCTCGATGTCGACCATTCCGGCACGTTCTATGCGGTGATCCGGCTTCGCAAGGAGGGGAACAACGATCTCCGATTTGTGGCACAAGACACCGCAGGCAATGAGACGGAGCTCATCAAGTCCACCTACGTCGAGTTCTTCTAGTCGAACACGATGTCCGTGGTTGCCTTGGCCGGACCCAGTCATTAAGATCCCCCTTGCGTCCTCTTCCTATTAGATGAAGCTCCGGTACGAGTTACGAGGCCCCGATGGGTTGGTCCCCCCGTTCGCTGCTATCACTCTTCTCCAATGACCTCGCCATCGACCTTGGCACGGCCAACTCGCTCGTGTTTTGCAAGGGGCGGGGGATTGTGGTTAGCGAGCCGTCGATCGTTGCGGTCAACCAGAAGACCGGTGCTGTCGAGGCCGTGGGTCGCGACGCGAAGGACATGCTGGGGCGCACCCCGGGGAACATCGTCGCCATCCGGCCGATGAAGGACGGCGTGATCGCAGACTTCGAGCACACCGAGAAGATGCTCGATAACTTCATCAAGAAGGCCCACAACCGCTCCATCGGCGTTCGACCACGGATCGTGATCGGCGTACCCAGCGAGATCACCCAGGTCGAGAAGCGTGCCGTACGGGACTCCGCGATGAAGGCCAAGGCCACCGAGGTCTATCTCGTAGAGCAGGCCATGATGGCGGCGATCGGGTCCGGCCTGCCCATCACCGAGCCAACGGGAAACATGGTCGTGGATATCGGAGGCGGAACGACCGACGTCGCCGTCATCTCCATGTCCGGGATCGTCTACTCGCGTTCCGTTCGTGTTGCGGGTAACGAACTCGACGACGCGGTAACTCAGTACGTCAAACGAAAATACAACCTCCTGATCGGTGAGCGAACGGCGGAGATGATCAAGATCGAGATCGGCTCGGCCTTTCCGCTCGACGAAGAGCTGACGATGGAGATCAAGGGACGGGACCTGGTCGAAGGTGTACCGAAGACGATCACGATCTCCGATGAAGAACTTCGCGAGGCGTTGGCCGAGCCCGTTGCCACGATCATCGAAGCGGTCCGTGTCGCACTCGAGCAGACACCGCCCGAGTTGTCCGCGGACATCGTCGATCGTGGGATCGTCCTTACCGGTGGGGGCGCACTCCTCAAGAACCTCGACAAACGACTTCGCGAAGAGACCGGGCTTCCCGTATCGATCGCCGACGATCCATTGACGTCGGTCGTCATGGGAACCGGTCGAGTTCTGAGCGACTTCAATCTCTTACGTAAGGTCTCGCTGGATTAGGACAGGCATCCGGGTCAGCGGGCCCACCGGACAACGGAATGGCCAGCAACGAGTCCACCCGCGGTAATGCAGCAATCCTCGTAATTCTGCTCTTTTTGCAGCTTTTACTGATGGCGGGTAGTGCCCAGGATCGTCGGGGGGCCACCCGCCTCGAGTCCTGGGGCATGCTGGTCACGTCTCCCGTCATGGCGCTCGGCGGGGCGGTGGGTGGCGGCGTTCATGGCCTGATGGATAGCGCGTGGCGCACGATCTGGGCTCGAGAGCAGAATCGTCTGCTCGAGCGACAGGTGCGCAGCCTCCGCGATAACCAACGCGCCGTCGGTGAGCTGAGCGACGAGAACCGGAGACTGAAGGAACTGGTTGCGATGCGCGAGGCACTGGCTCCGTCTTCGGTCGCGGCCAGCGTCGTTCGAGTTGTCGATACCAGCCGGGAGCGGATGCTGATCGTCGACGCGGGGAGTGCGCAGGGGGTCCACTCGGAGTCCGCCGTCATCGCATGGGGGGGTGCGGTAGGACGTGTTGAAAGCGTGTCGCGCCGATTTGCAAAGGTGCGCCTGCTCAGCGATCCCTCCAGTGGTGTCGGTGCCGTCGTGCAGGGAGTCCGAGCACACGGCATCGTCGTCGGCGTCGATGACGGTCGTTTCCTCGACCTCCTCTACGTGCCGAGCTATGCGGAGGTCAATCACGGTGACCTCGTGGTGACCTCCGGTCACGACGGGATCTTTCCGCGAGGATTCAGCATCGGCGTCATTACGTCAATCGAGCGCGACCCCGACGCCCTCCAGCGGATCCAACTGCTCTCGGCCGTCGATTATCGTGAGCTAGAAGAGGTGTTGATCCTTCTGGATCCGATGGCGGGCGAGCAACTGTCACCTGCAGTGCTGGCCGAGGTCGCGCCATGAAATTTCTTCGTGGGTTGATCGTGGTCGGTTTCATGCTTGGCCTTCACACCGTGATCGGGCGTGTCTGGTCGGACCTTCCACGCTACGTCGATCTGATGGTCGTTCCCGTCGTCTGGTTCGGAATTCGTACCAACCAGCGGCAGGCCACGATCGGCGGCTGTGTGACCGGACTCCTGCATGACACCTGGTTCGAACTGCATGCCTTCGGCATCGGTGGATTCAAGCGCACGCTGCTGGGCTGGATCCTGGGTGGAGTGGGATCGCGATTCGATCTCAATCGCATAGGTGGACGTTTTCTTGCCGGTGGGCTGACCACGTTGGCCGACGGCATCATCGATTACCCGCTGCGGGAGATGCTCGAGGTCGAGAATAGTGGCTTTGAGCCGGGAATTCTGGCGCTGCGGACGATCCTGACCGCGGTCGTTGTTGTCATTTCCTTCGCCGTGATCGATCTTCTAGGGACACGCCGTCGTCGAAGCGGGTGGGGGCCATAACCGACGTGGACTATCGAGAACGCTGGGAGCTGAAAGACTTTCTGATCGGGCAGCGGCTCGAACGTCGGATTCTGCTGATCCACGTGCTCCTGGCCCTCGTGCTCGTCGCCTTCCTGTTCAACTTCTGGTACCTGCAGGGCGTTAAAGGCGTCGAGTATGCGCGTCTGGCCGAGGGTAATACGATGCGGAAGATCCCGCTCAAGCCGACCCGCGGCTGGATCTACGATCGTGACGGACAGGTCATCGCGGCCACGCGTCCATCGCTTGATCTCCTCGTTCGCCAGGAGCAGGTCGACGACCTTCCGCGAATGCTGGACGATCTGGCACCCATCCTGACCGCGTCCCCACGGGATCTGGCGGATGTCCTCCGCGGTGAGCCGGACTTCGAGCCGGTGGTCGTCGGGCGGGATGTCGGCCTGCTTCAGCTGGCATGGATCGAGAGCCGGCGCGAGCGTTTTCCGGCCATCGAGATTCGCGAGACCGCCAGACGTTTCTATCCGGAGGCGGCGATCATCGCGCATACGATCGGTTACGTGGGTCAGGTCAACGAGAACCAGTTGAGGGCGGACAAGGGTCGGCTAAAGAGTGGCGACATCGTCGGTAAGTCCGGCGTCGAACGAGCGTTCGACGACGACCTGCGCGGTGACCGCGGCTGGCACCTCGTCTCCGTCAACGCCGTGGGGCGTCAGGTCGGCGAGACCCGTGTCGGCCAGGAGGCCAGTCACGGTAACCGCATGCAGTTGACCATCGATCTCGACCTCCAACGCGCGCTGGTCGAGGGCCTCGGCGTGGAGACCGGCGCCGGTGTCTTCCTGGACCCCTGGACCGGAGAGGTCCTGGCCATCGCGTCCACGCCACACTTCGATCCCAATCGGTTTGCGGACGGATTCGATCGGGCCAGCTGGGAGAAGCTCCAGACCGATCCGCGACGCCCCCTCCACGATCGGTCCATCGCAAGTTTCTACGCGCCGGGCTCGACGTTCAAGGTCGTGATGGCGGCTGCAGGGCTCGAGACAGGCATCATTGGCGAGGACGATCGAGTCTATTGCAACGGTAGCGCCACGTATTACAAGCGACGCCGACTCTGCTGGAAGCGTGGCGGGCATGGCTGGGTCAATATCCGCAAGGCGCTGGCGGAGTCGTGCAACGTCTACTTCTACGAGCTCGGGCAAAAGCTGGGCATAGAGAAGATCCACGATTTTGGCGATCGTTTCGGGCTTGGCCGCCTGACGGGAGTGGGCCTGTCCGGTGAAGAGGCCGGCATTCTCGGCAATTCGGAGTGGAAGCGAAAACATCGCGGAGAGCAGTGGTATCCGGGCGACACGATCTCGGTCTCGATCGGGCAGGGTTTGCTGGCGGTGACTCCGATGCAGATGGCCCGCATGATCGGCGGTGTCGCGACGAACGGGAAGTTGCCGACCCCGACGCTGGTTCTCGGATCGCAGAAACTCGAGCCGATCGGGCTCCGTCCCACAACGTTGCGGCTATTGCGCGCCGGTCTCGCCGACGCGGTGTCTCGTGGCACCGCTACCAGGGCGACCGACGGTACCTTTACGGTCGCAGGCAAGACCGGTACGGCCCAGGTCTATAAACACTCGGCCGGGATCGATGCGGATAAGCTTCCCAAGGCCGAGAGAGATCACGCCTGGTTCGTGGGGTACGCACCGGCGGACAAACCACGCATCGCGTTTGCAATCGTCGTTGAGAACGGGGGGCACGGCGGCACGATTGCGGCGCCCATCGCACGAAGCGTTCTCGAGATATTCTTTTCATCCGAACGGCCCGACCCGGCATCACGCGCCGGTGTTGGTCGCTCACCGAGTCCAGTCCATGAACCCGCAACGACCGTTCGCTAGTCTCGATCTCCCGTTGATCGGAACCACCGTGGCCCTGATCGCGGTCGGGGTGCTGTCGATTGCGTCGGCGACCTTCGGGAGTGGCCAGTCGGGGCTCTGGAAGATGCAGCTCCTCTGGCTGATGGTCGCGCTCATCGCCGCGCTGGTGATCGTCCTCGTTGACTACCGGGTCTGGGCGGAGGTCGCGTTGGCGATGCATGGCGTGGTCATCGCGTTGCTGGTGGCCGTGTTGTTCTTCGGTCGGGAGGTCGGGGGCAACCGCTCGTGGCTCGACTTCGGGCCCATGCGTCTGCAGCCCTCGGAACTCGCGAAATGGACGACCTGTCTTGTGTTGGCGGTCTACCTCGCACGTCGCGTGCGTGGCGGCATGGGACTGCGCCAGTTGGTGGAGATCGGCTTGCTCGTCGGTGCGCCGGTCGGGTTGATTTCATTGCAGCCGGACATGGGTACCGCGTTGACGTTCATCCCGATCCTGATGGTCGGTCTGTTGATCGGCGGCATTCGTTGGAGGGTGATGTTCGGTCTCGCGATCGTTGCCATGCTCATGACACCTATCGCGTGGACCCAGTTGAGGCCGTACCAGAAGGAGCGGATCCTGACGGTCTTCGATGCCGAGAGAGATCCACATCGCATCGGCTATCAGGTTCGCCAATCGAAGATCGCCATCGGTTCGGGCCAGATCGTCGGCAGCGGACCTTTTAACGGAACACAAAGCCAGCTCAACTTTCTGCCGGCGCAGCACACCGACTTCGTCCTGTCGGTCTTCGCCGAGGAGTGGGGTTTCGTTGGCGCCAGCGCGGTCCTGGGTCTGTTCTATTACCTGTTCTACCGCTGCATCCTGGCGGCGCGGTCGGCGCAGGATCGATTGGGGACCTATGTCTGTCTCCTTGTCGTTGCGTGGATCACCGGGCAGATGGTGATCAACATCGGCATGGTTCTGGGGCGGCTTCCGACCATCGGCGTTCCTCTGCCGTTGGTCTCCTACGGTGGGTCGGCGCTGATCGCAGCGCTCTCGGGGATCGCGCTCGTGGTGAACGTCCGGTCCCGTCGTTTCGTTAACTGATCGGCCCGTTTGCTAGTATCCTCTGCACGCGCGGGGGGACTACGTTGGCTTCGAGCTTCAGAAGTACGCCTTATGATGGGATTCTGCATACGGTGCAGAAGCCAACGCGTTACATCGGCGGCGAGTGGAACGAGATCGTCAAGGATGACGCCTCCGTCTCGCTCAGCTTCGCGCTCGGCTTCCCCGACGTCTACGAGATCGGGATGTCCCACCTCGGTTATCGCATTCTCTATTCGCTGTTGAACCAACGCGCCGACACCGTGGCCGAGCGGGTGTTCTGCCCGTGGCCCGACATGGCGGATGCGATTCGCGCTCACGATCTTAGGCTGTGTAGTCTCGAAACTTCGCGCCCGCTCGGCGCGTTCGACGTCGTCGGGTTTTCGCTGCAGTACGAGATGACCTCGACCAACGTGTTGGAGATGCTCGATCTCGGCGGCATTCCACTTCGTTCGGCCGACCGCGGAGAGGATGACCCGCTCGTTGTCGTCGGCGGCCCCGTCGTGTTCAACATCGAACCGATGGCCGACTTCGTCGACCTGGTCTTCGTCGGTGACGGCGAGGAGATGCTGGGGGAATTCCTCGAGCAGCTTGCCGCTCAGAAGCGTGCCGGTGCCACCCGGGCCGAGCGAATCCGCGCAGCGGCGCAGATTGAGGGTGTCTATGCACCCGCGCTCTACCCCGTCGAGAAGGACGAGACCAGTGGGCTGCTGATTCCGCAGGATGGCGGCGAGGCTCCGTTCCCGGTCATGCGACGTATCCTCGATGATCTGGATCGTTTTCCGTTTCCCGATCGAATCATCGTTCCCCACGGCGAGATCGTTCATGATCGAGTCTCCGTCGAGATCATGCGTGGGTGTCCCGTCGGCTGTCGTTTCTGTCAGGCGGGTTACGTCTATCGACCCACCCGCGAGCGCGACCCGAATCAGGTTCGCGACACGGTGGTTCGGTCGGTTCGCTCGACCGGTTACGATGAATTCTCGCTTTCTTCGTTGAACACCGGCGAGTACGGCGCGGTTCATCCCGTCATGTTCGACCTGATGGACCGATTCGAGCCGGAGCGCGTGTCCATCTCTCTGTCATCGATGCACGCGTCGACGATCACTCCGGAGCTGGCCCACGAAGTGCGCCGTGTTCGCAAGTCCGGATTCACCATCGCCCCGGAGGCCGGCACGCAGCGGATGCGCGATGTGGTGAACAAGAACCTCGATGAGACGCAGATCCTGACCGCCTGTCGATTGGCATTCGAGGCCGGCTGGGATCACATCAAGCTGTACTTCATGATCGGACTCCCCACCGAGACCGACGCCGATGTCGACGGGATGGTCGATCTGGCCCACGAGATTGCCGCCATCGGTCGGAAGATCCACGGCAAGACCCGTGGCCCGCTTGTGACGATGTCCGCGTCGTCCTTCATCCCCAAGGCCGAAACGCCGTTCCAGTGGGTTGGCATGGACCGTCTGGATAGCCTGTACATGAAACAGGCACGCATCACCTCGCGGGTCAAGCGTGGGGTGCGATTCAAGCATCATCAATGCGAGACGAGCTTTCTTGAAGGTGTCTTCTCGCGGGGCGATCGTGCGTTGGGGCCGGTGCTGGAGGCGGCCTGGCGCGGCGGCGCTCGATTCGACGGTTGGGAAGAGCATTTCAATCAAAAGGCCTGGATGGACGCCTTCGAGTCCACCGGCGTCGATCCGTACGGCTATGCGTACAACGATCTCGACCCGACACGCCCGTTGCCGTGGCACGTCGTTCATTCACGGATCAATCGGAAGTGGCTGGCGATCGAGTTGAAGCGCGCGATGGAGACGGCGACCCTCTCCGTTTGCGGGCCGAAGGACTGTCACGGATGTGCGCCGTTCGCTCGGGATTGTGTGAAGGGGGTCGTCTCCGAGACCACCGACAGGCCGCTGCGATCGGATCTCCCGCTTCTCGCTACGCCGGCGGCACCGGGACCGGGCGAGCCGATCGATGCGACGCGGGCTCCGAAGTTACCGGTCCACGGTCCGCAGGGTGAGACGGCGCTGGAAGAGGCCGACAGTCGACCCCATTATCGATACCGAGCGCGATTCACCAAGCAGGGAAGACTCCGCTTCCTCGGTCATCTTGACCTGACAAGAACACTCCTGCGGGCGTTGCGTCGCGCGGGTCTCGAGTTGGTCTACTCCAATGGCTTTAATCCGAAGCCGAAGGTCGGCTTCTCGCCGGCATTGGCGGTCGGTGTCTGTTCGGACGGCGAGTTCATGGATTTCGAGAGCTACACAAGACTCCACCCGGATCGATCGCTCACGGCGATCAACGCGTCCCTTCCCAGAGGCGTGAGGTTCGAGGCGTTGCAGGAGGTCGATCGCAAGGCTCCGGCGCTCGGCGAAGCCATCGAGGCGGCGAGCTATCGGGTCGAGTCCGGGGACGATGTCGATCTGGCCGGTCGGATCGATGGATTTCGCCAGGCGACCGAGATCCTGGTAGAGCGCACGCGCAAGAACGGTAAGCAGCAGACGTTCGACCTGAAACGCGAGGTGCTCTCGATCGAAGCGCCACGGCGCAACGCCCTCCGAATGACTCTGGCGATAAGACGGCAGGGTGCCTCGGTCCGCCCCGAAGAGGTGTTGAACGAGCTGCTCGGCAAGGACGTCCGGGTCGAGCTGACGAGGGAGGGGTTGCTGATGGACTGGCACGGACGACTCCTCGACCCGTTACTCGCAGCCTCCGCAGCGACCGGTGCGCGAAGTCCTCGCTAGCCGAATCGGCGGGCAACTCTGGACCGTCCGTTTCGAGAACCGTAGGGCCGTCCAGATCGGCTTCTCTTGTGGGCAAGACGATCTACAGGTGGGAGCGGTTCACCGCGGGCACCTACTGGAAGAACGACCGGAACTTGACGCGCATCTCGTCGATCTGGGTGTCGGGAAGGCTCTGCTTCCCCGGCGACAGTGGGACCGACGGTCCGGCGGCTCGGGGGCCCCGATCTTCGAGATCGATCGTGCCGCCCGGGGGAAGAAGTTGCCCCGAGTGACGGTCTCTCCCCGGCATGTGGGTCCGAATCTTGTTTACCTGCCTCATGGTGAAGGCGTCGCCCTCTCGAAGAGGATTGCGGGAGCCGCAAGTCGAGACCCGCTACAGGCGATACTGAATTCGATCGCCGCCTCGCGCGACGGGGGTTGGGTGGCACGTACGGCGGCGGAGGGAGTCGACGAGAGCGCGTTGCGCGCGGAAGCGAACGCCCTGTTCGAGGATTGGAAGGGGATGCCCGGCGGTCCGCTCGTCCGTTCCGCGCCGTCTCAGGTCGAACGCTGTCTCCGCGACCTTGCGATCGACGAGCCGATGGTCTTCGACGATCCCACCGATGTTCAAGAGGCCAAGGGCGTTGCAACGCGGTGGGGTGGGGCGAGGAGCGACAACATCCGACTGCGTGCCGATCCGGTACCGCAGTTCGTGACCCACGAATTTGCCGATGTCGTGCGTCGTGCGCTGGCATCGACCGTCGGCACGGCGCACGGCCTCTCCCTCGAGATCGAGCCGACGGAAGCCCTGGTAGCGGTCGACGTGAATCGCGGTTCGGTGACAGGACGAGACCTGCAGGCTGCTCAGATCGATGCGATGGAAGAGATCGCTCGCCAACTCGGGCTACGTGATCTTGCCGGCGCCGTCGTCATCGACCTGATCGGCGATGACGATCACGAAGAGCGGATTGCAGGCGCCCTTCGCGATGCACTGGGAGGGCAGCGCTCTCGGACGCGTGTCCTGGGTGTGGATTCGATGGGATTGTTGCGGGCCACCCGCGAGCGAAGGGAGCGGGCCTGGTGGGATCGGGGCCAGGGTTACTGGCGGACCGACGACGGCTGGCGACGAGAGTCGGGACGCGACCTACTCGATGCCGCCTCGGCGCTTCTTCTGCTTGAGGGTCGCCGGGATGATTCGGAGTCTCTCGAGTTGACGGCCCCGGCACCGGTGCTGCGACAGACCCAGTGTGCGATCGATCACGCGTCCGAGAACTGGCGAGGGAGGGTCTTGAAGCACCCCCGCCGTTTTACGGCCGTGGATCAGGCGCGAATACGGCTATCGAGTCGTTGACGACGACGTTCGTTCGCCCTGGCGGCACGGTCGCGCTCGACGTCATTCCGAGCCTCCAGCGGTGCGCAGCTCCGCGGCTTGAAGTTGCCGTCCACCGCCACCATGGTCACGTAAGCGGTCGTGGTCAATTGACGGGTCCGCGCGATGGGGTTCTCCGACCAGACCTCGACCTTGATCTCCATCGACGTGGAGAACGCGGCCGTCAGGATCCCGGTCAGCGAGACGACATCGCCGACACGAACCGGGTTGAGGAAAGCGACGGAATCGACCGACGCGGTCACACAGACCGAGTTCGAATGACGCATGGCGGCAATCCCGGCACACTTATCGATCAGCGCAAGGATTCGACCGCCGAAGACCGAACCCTTGTCGTTGGTATCCGCCGGGAGCACGATTTCGGTCATCTGCACTCGCGAGTCGTCAACAGTACGCGATTCCACAAAAACCTCCGGAAGTCTCGATTCTTTTCGAGTATAGCAAACGCCCTGCAGCGTCCTGAATGATTGCTGCGTACGGGTTACGATCCTATAATGGAGTTCTTCGCAGGGTTGCCTCGTACCGGGAGTGTTTCAGATGAAGAAGCTGTTGTTAGTCACGGTCTGCGTCACGTTGCTTCTGCCCGCGAGTTCCGCGCTGGCGCAGACAGCGGTCTCCGAGGCGCAGGGCAAGATCACCGATGCCGACGGCAACCCGTTGCCCGGTGTCGAGGTCGTTCTTCGCTCGAAGACCGGGAACACCGACTACTCCGGTAAGTCCAACAAGAAGGGCCGACTCTACATCCCGGGGCTCTACTCACCGCAGGGCGATGCGTGGACCATGGAGATCAAGGCGGAGGGGCTGACACCGATCCACCTTCGTGTCGAGAGTCGAAATGCACAGCGCGTGCTCATGGGTCGTATCGAAGAGATGGCCCTTACATTCGGTCAGAAACTTCCGGAGCTTCAGATCCGGCCTCTCGGCGTGATTCGTATCGATATCCAGATGGACTCGGAGGAGACGGTGCGGGCCGCGGCCTACGCCGAGGCAGAGGCGAAGGCGTCTGCCGAAGCGGGCGGTGAAGCCGCAGCGAAGGTCGCGCCACAGCGTGATCCGTGGCAGGAGGCGTTGCAGGTCGCGGGCGCCGGCGACCTCGAGGGCTCGCTACCTCTGTTCGCAAAGGCGATCGAGAGAGAGCCGGAAAGTGTCGAACGCCTCGATGCCTACGCGCGAGTCCTCTATCAAACTGAGGATCTCGAAGCGGCCGAGAGCACGATCCTGAAATCGATTGAACTGGAACCCGAGCGCGTTGAATCGCGAATGATCCTCTACGGAACCTACGTGAGTGGCGGGCGGATTGACGACGCCGAAGAGGTTCTACGACAAGCCCGGGAGATCGCACCGGAAGATATCCGGATCCTCCAGCAACTCGCCTTCGTCGCCGGAGAGGCCGGGGACACCGCCAAGGCGATCGAGGCGAACGAGGGGATCGTCGTCATTGACGCCAGCAACAAGGACGCGTGGGCGGCGCTCGGTGGCCTCTACGCCGAAACCGGTGAACTGGGAAAATCGGAGGCGGCCTATCAGAAGGTGACGGAGCTGGCTCCGGACGAGGCCCACCAGGTCTTTTTCAACATCGGCGCGTTGATCATGAACAAACGCGATCGCACCCCCGCAGAGGTCCAGGAGGCCGTGGTTGCGTTCCGAAGGGCCGTAGAGATCAAGAGCGACTACGCGGCGGCGCACAAGCAGCTTGGCCTGGCGCTGCTGGGCAGCGGGGATCGCCCGGGGGCGAAGAGCTCACTGCAGAATTACGTCAAGTACGCCGGCGGAGCGCCGGACGTGGCGCAGATGCAACGTCTGATCGACAGCCTGTAATGTGGCACTAGGGTCGTTGCGGCTCGAGTAGCTCACATAGCAGATGCCCCGCCAGCAGGTGGAGCTCCTGGATCGTGGCGCTATCCGTCGCGGGAACGCAGATCGCGTGATCCGATCGGTCGAGGACCTTGGCCGGCATCTCTCCGCGATCGCCGAGAAACGACACCGTGGCCATGCCGAGCGATCGAGCTTTCGCTAGACCCGCCAGGACGTTGGGAGAGTGTCCGCTGGTGCTGAAAGCGATCGCCACGTCCCCGGCGCGACCCACACTCTCGATCTGCCGCGCGAACAACCGCTCGTAACCCAGGTCATTGGCGATACTCGTCATCACGGCGGCATCGGCGGTGAGGGCCATCGCCGCCATGGCAGGGCGATCGTGTCGAAGTCGGGTGACGAATTCAGCAGCCAGATGCTGCGCCTGGCTGGCGCTGCCGCCGTTGCCGAACAACACAAGCTTGCCACCGCTGTCGAGAGCGGTCCGACAGGTCCGGACCGACGCCAGAAGGTCGTCCGTCGCGAGTTCGGCGAATCGACGGCTTGCGTCGGAGAGCGCCTCGCAGGCCTGCTCGATCTGTTTCCGCCGTTGCTCCGACATCGCGTCTCCGTTGAGTCACGAAGTATTCTGCCCCACTGCTTCACCGTCAAGTGTCGGATTGAGGGCGTCGTTGGTCATAATGGTCGGGATGGACACGACGACCTGGCAGCAACGCGAAGCGGGAGGCTTTCTGTGGCTCCGGAGCCCCGTGCTCGCTGCCATCGACGGTGTCGAACATCTGTTCTCGACGCGTGTGGGATCTGCCGACACCGACCTCCCCGGTTTGCAGCGGGTCGCCGACCTGGAGGGACCGCTCCCGACCCTCCGCCAGATCCACGGATCGACGATCGTCGACGCGGAGTCTTTGACCTCCGCGCCGGTCGACGCCGACGGGATTCGGATCCTTGCCGGGGACCCTCACGTCGCATCGATTCGGACCGCGGACTGTGTTCCGATCCTCATCGCCGATAGGGACGCCCGGGTGGCCCTGGCGATCCACGCCGGCTGGCGGGGTATCGCCGCCGGGATCCTCGATCGGGCGCTGACCCGGGCCGAGGCTGCGGGCGTCTTGCGGGCCGACCTGAGAGTCGCCCTGGGACCTGCGGCAGGGGGCTGCTGTTATGAGGTCGGTCCCGAGGTGCTCGACTCGATCACCCTCAGCTGCCGGGTTCCGGCAACGGAGATCTCTCGGCCATCGAGCGGGGACCGGGTGAGGATCGATCTCAGACGGGCCCTTTCGGCCCGCCTGCAGGCGGCCGGTGTCCAGCCGTCCTCCATCGATACGGCCCGCCACTGCACGATCTGCGACGCCCGGCGGTTCTACTCCTACCGTCGGGATGGCGCACCCACCGGGCGGCTGATGGCGATGGTGGCCCTGGGCCGCGGGCCCAAACCTTGACGGTTTCCGGGCGGTAGTCCAGAATCCTCAGTTCTTTGGGGTCGCTTCGGGCCCTCTGAACGGCCGCAACGGCCCCGGGAGTCGGAAATTGTCTCTGGACATGTCTGCCTTGAGCCTTCTTGCGATGGCACCGCCGCCCGACGGAGAGAAGGGAAGCCTTCTCATGTCCCTGCTGCCATTCGTCGCCATCTTCGGCATTTTTTATTTTCTGTTGATCGCACCGACCCGCAAGAAACAGAAGGAACATGCCGAGATGGTTCGTAGTCTGAAGAACGGGGACCAGGTCATCACCAGCGGCGGTATCCGAGGGACGGTCGTGGGTCTCGCCGACAACTACGTCCAGGTTCGCATCGCGGACCAGGTCAAGATCGAGATCATGCGTAGCCACGTCTCCGACGTGGTACGCCCGGAATAGTCCGCAACGACGAGGGGTCGGATCGATGTCGAAGAATCCTCTACTCATTAAGTTCCTGTTCATCGGTGCCGTCGTGGCGCTGATGTTCTTCTTCGCCTACCCGCCGAAGGAGAAGATCAACCTGGGGCTGGACCTCAAGGGGGGTGCCTACATCCTCATGCAGGTCGAGGCGGACTCCGCCGTCAACTATGAGGCGACGCTTCGTCAGAGCTTTCTCGGTCAGCAGTTCAAGGACGACGGCCTGACCTACGATTCGATTGTCGTGGTCAAGGACTCGGATCGACTGATCGAAGTCAAGGGGACCGACTCCGGAAAGACCGCCGAGGTCCGCGAGGTGTTTTCGAACATCGTCGGAAACTGGACGGTCGACTCCAAGGGCGGCGGAGACTGGCTCCTGACGATGCCGTTGGAGTACGCCAATGCCATCAAGACTCAGGCTGTGGATATCGCTCTGGAGACCATTCGATCCAAGGTCGATACCATCGGTGTTGCGGAACCAACCGTCCAGAAACAGGGACTGAACGGGGATCGAATCCTGGTGCAGCTGCCGGGCCTCGATGACTCCGGCAGCGTGATCGATAAATTGCAGAACCAACGAGTCCTTGAGTGGAAGGCAGTCAGTTATCCGCCCGGAGACGACTTTTCGTTCCAACCCGGACTCAGTCGTGAAGCGACCATCGCCATGTTCCCTGGCGGGCTTCCGGACGATACCGAGCTCTACCCACAGTCGATCGGCACCGGTTCCGCCGCTTCCGAGACGCAAGCCTGGTGGCCGTTGAAGTTGGTGTCTGCCGTTGTCGGCAGCGACCTTCGTCAGGCCTACCGGAGCACGGGGCAGTTTGGAGAGCCTGAAGTCGCCTTCACCCTGACCAACGAGGCTGGACGTCGCTTTCACGCGGCGACGACCGAATACCTCAAGCGACGTATGGCTATCGTGCTGGTCAGCGGCGAGGACCGTGAGGTCATCTCCGTACCGGTGATCGAGGGTGTCATTCGTGACCAGGGTGTGATCCGTGGAGGTTTCACTCTAGATGAGGCGGATGCGCTGGCGATGAACCTGAACTCCGGAGCAATCCCTACGAGCATCCGGATCCTGGAAACGAACACCGTCGGGCCTTCTCTCGGTAAGGACTCGATCGAGCGCGGAATCCGCGCCGGTCTCGCCGGATTCATCGGCATCATGATCTTCATGGTGCTGTACTACCGATTCTCGGGAGTCAACGCGGTTGTCGCCCTGGCGCTGAACATGTTGTTGGTCTTCGGCACGCTCGGCGCATTACCGTTCCTGTTTGACGGCGCCCGGGCGACGTTGACGTTGCCTGGAATCGCCGGGTTGATTCTGACGATCGGTATGGCGGTCGACAGTAACGTTCTGATCTTCGAGCGGATCCGTGAAGAATTGAGGATTGGCAAGACGGTCCGGGCCGCCGTCGAGCAAGGGTTCGGAAAGGCGTTCAGCACGATCCTGGACTGTAATGTCACGACGCTGGTCGCCGCCCTGTTTCTCTTTACGTATGGAACCGGACCGGTCAAGGGCTTCGCCGTCACACTGACTATCGGCCTGTTGTCCTCGATGTTCACCGCCATCTTCGTTTCCCGTCAAATATTCGAACTTGTCCTGTCGCGCAAGAAACGTGACGCCACCCTAAGTATCTGAGTCGGAGCTAGTCGTGTTTCAACTGCTGAAGAATCCGAACTTCGACTTCATGGGTCGTCGGCATCTGTTTCTCGGACTGTCCTCCATCCTCGTCGTGGTCTCCATCGGCATCATCTCCGTTAAGGGCCTTGAGAAGGGGATCGAGTTCAGCGGCGGTACCGAGTTGCAGACGAGGTTCGCGTCGAGCGTGGCGGTCGAGGATATCCGTGACGTGGTTTCCGGTATGGGGATCGACAACCCAATTGTCACGACCTCTGGTGACGTTAAGGACAATGAGGTCTTCATTCGTCTTGGCGTTCAGGCCGGTGTCGACGGCGAGAAGCCCGGCCAGCTGGCGACGCGGGTCCGTGATGAACTCCGCGCGAAGTTGTTCAATCTGTCCGACGACGGCGCCACAGACCTGAACCTCATGTCCCAGGCGCAGACAGCCAGACTTCTGCGGGACGCCCCGGGAGTCAGCGACCCGGAAGCGCTGGCCGAAGGGATCTCCGCCCTGAAGAGAGAGAACGCGATCTTCCACTCGATCGAGGACCTCAGTACGGTCCCGGGCATGACACCCGAGGCACTTGGTTTCCTGCGAACCAATACGACGACCGGTCCGTTGGCGGTTCGCAAGCAGGGGTACGTGGGGCCGGCCGTCGGTAAGGAGTTGATGAGCAAGGCCCGTCTGGCCATCATCGGTTCCCTGATCGGCATGCTGCTTTACATCTGGATCCGCTTCCAGCTTCAGTGGGGACTTGCGGCCGTCGTCGCCCTGGCTCACGACACGATCATCACGCTGGGTCTGTTCTCGCTGTTCGGTCAGGAATTGTCTCTGGCGGTGGTCGCCGCATTCCTGACGCTTGTGGGCTATTCGGTCAACGACACCGTCGTCGTCTTCGACCGGATTCGCGAGAACCTGAAGAGTCGTCGTGGTGACACGCTGGCCACGGTGAATAAGTCGATCAATCAAACGTTGGCGCGGACCGTCATTACTTCGGGCCTGACCTGGATCGCGGTCCTCGTGATCTATCTGTACGGTGGTGAGGGGCTACGGCCGCTGGCGTTCGTCCTGACCGTCGGCGTTGCGGTGGGCACCTACTCGTCGATCTGGGTCGCGGCTCCGTTCCTGATGTTGTGGCGCACCAAGGTCGAGGCCTGGCAGCGAGGCGCCAGCGGGCAGGCTGACGCACAGTAGGCTCACTCAGACGCCCGACAGGTCGTATACTCCTCCTACTCGGGAGAAGAGGACGCAGACGACCCAATGACTCGCCGTTTCGAAGATATCCTCGAGCGTGTCGAGGAGTACAACCCCGGCGCCGATGTCGAGCTGCTGAAGAAGGCCTATATCTTCTCGGCGCGGGAGCACCGCGATCAGAAGAGGCGTAGCGGCGAGCCGTACCTGATCCACCCCCTCGAGGTCGCCTACCTGCTCGCCGAGTTGCGTCTGGACACCGCCAGCATCGTCGCCGGACTCCTGCACGATGTCGTCGAGGACACGCTGACCACCGTCGAGCACGTCAAGGAGAACTTCGGCGACGACGTCGCGGAGCTCGTCGAGGGTGTCACCAAGATTTCCAAGCTGAAGTTCGCGACTCCGGAGGAGGCCCAGGCGGAGAACATCCGCAAGATGATCCTCGCGATGGTCGGCGACATCCGCGTGATCCTGGTCAAGCTGGCGGATCGTCTTCACAACATGCGAACGCTCGACGCTCTCTCGGTGGAGAAGCAGCAGAGGATCGCCCTGGAGACCCGAGAGATCTACGCACCGCTCGCCAACCGCCTTGGCATCGGTCGTATCAAGCACGAACTCGAAGACCTCGCCTTCCGCTACCTGGACGCGGAGGCCTTCGCCCAGCTGACCCGTGCACTTCAATCGCGACGCAAGGTGTCCGATAAGTTCATCGACGAGATCCGTGTCCGTCTCGAAGGGGCCATCAAGGACGCCGGCATCGAGGCCGAGATCAAAGGGCGGGTGAAATCGATCTACTCGATCCACCAGAAGATGCGTGCGCAGCGGATCAGCGTGGACGAGGTCTACGACTACACGGCGTTCCGTATCCTCACCGATCACATGAAGGACTGTTACGGCGCGATGGGCATCGTCCACAGCATCTGGCGCCCCGTCCCCGGTCGGATCAAGGACTACATCGCGATGCCGAAGCCCAACCTCTATCGTTCGCTTCACACCTCGGTGATGAGTGAGAAGGGGCATCCGTTCGAGGTGCAGATCCGGACCCACGAAATGCACAAGGTTGCCGAGGAAGGGATCGCGGCTCACTGGCAGTACAAGGAGCACGAAGGCGGGTTGCGGGGCGACGACGCGGACGAGATGTCCTGGGTACGGCAGATCATGGACTTGCAGAAGGACATGACCGACCCCAGTGACTTCGTCAATCTGATGAAGGTCGATCTGTTTGCCGACGAGGTCTACACATTCACGCCCAGGGGCAACGTTCTATCGTTTTCGGCGGGCGCCACCCCCATCGACTTCGCCTACACGATCCACACCGAGATCGGTCACACGACGGTCGGTGCCAAGGTGAACGGTCGGATCGTCCCGCTGAAGTACGAGCTGCAGAACGGCGATATCGTTGAGATCCTGACCCAACCCAACAAGCAACCGAACCGGGACTGGCTCTCGGTGGCCAAGACCTCCCGCGCCCGGTCGAAGATTCGTGCCTGGATCAACGCCAACGAGCGGGAGGAGTCGATCCGACTCGGCAGCGAACTGACGGAGAAGGAGTTTCGGAAGTACAAGGTCTCGCCGAAGAAGCTCCTGCAGGGCGTCGATTTCGATGCGGCGCTCAAGAAACTGGGCGTGGTCGACATGGACGACTATCACGCCGCGGTCGGTTATGGGCGTTTGACGGCGCACGCGTTGA